>DVKN01000248.1 GCA_018716005.1 Candidatus Scatomorpha stercoravium | reverse complement strand
AACCGGCCCGCCCTCGAGGCGGTGCAGTATCGTGACTATCATGCCGCGCGTCACAGCGCCGTCCGGCGCGAAGAGCGTTTCGGAGACGCCGTCCATGAGGCCGTTTTCGTAGACGTACACGAGGTCGCCATAGAACCAGTCGCCGGGCGCGGCGTCGGCGAAGGGCTCCCAGGCGGCGTATACGGTCTTGTCGCGGTCCATGTAAATCTCGTCTATGCTCCCCGAGAAGCTCTCGTCGGGGTACCAGAGCGCGAAGTCATAGCCGGCGCGCTCGCTGGAGTAATCACTGAGGTCGACGGTCGTGCCGGCGGGGACGCGGAGCTCGTCGAGCTCGCTGCCGCCGCGCGTCTCGAATGTCAGCATGACATAGCGCGTGACCGTGCCGCCGGAGCCGCCCGGATGCCAGGGCCAATCGGGCCAATCGGGCCAATCGGGATCGGGCTCGGGCTCGTCTTCTGCCGGGGCGGCTTTGATGTACCGAGTGTCTTCCGGCAGGCTCACGGCGCTTCCGGCGGTGAAATCGACGGCCTCCGCCGCGCCGGCCATGGCCTCCCAGTCGGGGCTATCGTCATCAGCGACGAAACTGTCGTGCGCGCTCAGCTCGTAACCGCCCTCAGCCGGGGTGATAGTGAGGCTGCCGCTGACGGGCGCGTGGTAGCCCGCCGCCTCGACCGTGCCGCCCGTTATCGTGACATTGCCGCCGAAGGCATAGCTGACTATTCCGTCCCTAGGTATCTCATGCGCCCAAACCCTCAGCGTGCCGTCGCCGGAGATGGTAATGTTCCCGGCGGCGATGCCGTACTGCGGCCCGACGACGGTGTTGTCGCCGGTGAGCTGGACGGCGAGGCGCTCGCCCGCGTCGCGCTGAATTGCCGTGTTGGTGCCCGCTTGATTCCCCATAATGCAGAATACCGTCGCGTTCCTGAGCGTCAGCGTCTCGCCGTCCCATTTGATGTTCCAGTTGTCGTCCTCACCGCACACGGTGAGCGTGTTTGGCGTATCGCCCGTCGTGGCATAGAAGGGGGCGTCATAGCCCTCGCCAAAGATGTATATATCATACTCCTCCGGCTCGTCCTGCGTTACGGTGACAGTGGCGGTATCGTATATGGTGCCATCGCCGACAGACGTGGCCGTGACGGTGAGTTCCGTTGCCGTCTCGTCGGCGGCTACTTTGAGGACGCCGTCATTGATGGTCGTGTCGTCGCTGTTGTTGCCGCTCACAGACCAGTTGACGTCCTTGCTGAAATCGCCCGTGCCGCTCACGGCGGCGGTGAACTGCTGCGTTCCGCCAACCTTTACTGTCGCGGTTTCCGGGCTGACGCTCACGTTGGTGACAATAGGGGCGTCCTCGATATAGCTGTGGAAGTATTTATTCACGGTATCGGCAACAATCAACTCGGTTTCGCTCGTGTACGTACCGAGTGCCCAAGCCTCAGCCTCGCTGTCTCCAACATAAACACAAATCTGCTTGCCCGACTGCGGGTCGACGGTTACTTCGGTGTCGTTCGTAAAGGCGTTTCCGCCGTTGACTTCTATCTCGCCGCCCTTGATGGTCACGCCGCCCGGGGCGTTGACGCCGGATTGCCCGCCAGTGATTTCAAGCGTACCGCTCTCAATGGTCAGGGAATACACATTGATGCCCGTGTTGCCGGCGCTGATTTTAAGCGTGCCGCCGCCGGAGATGGTGAGGCTCGGATTGTAGTATTTTTCCTGACTTATATTCCCGGTGATGGAGTTTACGCCCTCGATCACCAGTCTGATAGAGGGTACCTTATTGTTATTGTGACTAATAGAACCGTTTATCGTCGCGTCCTTCAGCGTCAGCGTCACGCCGTCCCACTTGATGTTGTGGTTGGCCTCGTCGCCGCCAAGCGTGACAACGCCGGTTGCAGCGTCCGTTGTGGCGTAGGCGATGGCTGCGCTGCTGCCGCGCAGATAAACGCCGCCGACGGCTATTTCGGATGCTGGCACGTCAAACGTTATATTGAGGTATTTGTGTCCGGAGAGGCCATCATCTGCGTCGACATCGACTGCGCTGCCCGCATCATCTCCGCCCAAGATATCCCCGGTCGTGCCCGAAACGGGAGAAATATTGCACTTGTTTATGGCCTGTATTCCGCCCGAGGCCGTGATGCTCTCGCCGCCGGAGATAATGGTTTGTCCCGCGTCGGTCTTTATGCCGTAGCTGCCGCCGGTCGCGCTGACCGTGCCGCCGCTGATGGCAACGTCGCCCTCACCGGCGTAGATGCCGCTGTCGCTGCTCTCTGCCTTGACTGTGCCGTTGCTGATAGAAACGTCGCCGCTGTCGGCGGAGATGCCATAGCTGCCGCCGGTGGCCGTGTCGCCGGTGGCTGTTACTTCGCCGTATCCGCTCATGGCAACGTCCCCCTCGGCGCTTATGGCGGACGTGCCGCCGGTAGCCGTTACGTCGCTGTATCCGCTCCATGTGACGCTCCCGGCCCTTATGCCGAAGCTGCCGCCGCCGGACGTGCCGCCGGTGGCATTTACGGTGCTGTTCCCGCTCATTTCGACGTTCGCCCCGGCGCTTATGCCGAAGCTGTCGCCGCTGGGCGCATCGCCGCCGGAGGCCGTTACCATAGCGAATCCGCTCATGGCGACGTTCCCTTTGGCGTAGATGCCATAGCTGTCGCTGCCGTCGCCCGTGGCAGGTGCGCCGTAGGCATAGACCATGCCGCCTTCGACGCGGACGCCGACACCTGAGTAAATTCCATATCCGTCGCCGAATTCAAATCTGTCATCAATTATGAAATCTTCATCGTTATAGCTGGCAGTAACGCTGCTGCTGCCGGTGATGGTAACGTCGCCTGAGTTCGTGTAAATGCCAACGCTGTTGACCTTGGCCGTGCCGCCGTAGGCCTCTACTGTACTGTTGGTGATATTGATGCCGCCTGGGGCGCAGATGCCATAGCTGCTGTCGGGGCTCCAGTTGGCGGAACCGCCATGGGCGTAGGTCCTAACGTAGCCGCCGCCATAGGCCTTTACTTTACCTCGATTAGTGATTGAGACTTCACTCGCTCTGATGCCATAGCTCATGGAGTCGCTGTTTTGGATCGCGCCGCCTCTGGCGGTGACTGTGCCGCCGTTGATGATGACATCGCCAAATTCGGAAAAGATGCCGTAACTCGAACCGCTAACGACTCCGCTGCCCTCGGCTTCGATAGTGCAGTTGTTGATAGTTATATCGTATTCGCCATCGACATAGATGCCGATATTGAGGCTGGTGGCATCAATATCAAGGTAGTCTGTTCTGCCGGAAACATCCAAAGAGCCACCGCCGCCTATGGTGAGGTTGCCGTTGGCGATTCTGATGCCAATACTGTCGGCAGCTTCTGGCCCTTTGACTGTGTTGCTGCCTGTCAGCGTGATTGTGAGCTCCCCGCGGCGGTAGATTGCAGCTCCGTTAGACGAGCCCGCTGTGATTGTCGCACCGTTGAGCGTCAGCGTGCTGCCGTCCCACTTGATGTTGTAGCTGCTCTCGCTCGCGCCTTCGGTGCTGACCGCACCGTTCTCGTCCGTCGCAGCGTAGGCAGGAGCGTCCGCGCTGCCGCTGAGCGTCACGCCTCCAATCGTTATCGTCTCCGCATCCGCCGCAAGGGCTGTGGCGGGCAGGAGCGTAATTATCAGGCACAGGGCCATGGCGATGGCCAGGATGCGTTTCCTCATTCTTTGTTGTCCTCCTTTTTCTCCGCTCCCGGGGAACGGCGTTTAATCCGCATACACGCGACGGTCATCAGTACCGCGGCGGTGAAGGCCGCGACGCCGACGAGGACGTAGCCTCCTGCGTCCTCATAGAGCAGCATCGCCCCGCCCATGCCGCCGCAGGCCGCGCTCCCGGCCCCGGCGAGCGCCGAGAAGGCCGAAATCAGCGCCGCGAGCAGCGCCAGGCAGGCCGCGCCGAGCGCGCCGAGCGTCCTCCGCTCGAGCCGCCGGGCCAGAACCGCCGCGCGCCGCCGCGCGATAAGGACGCGCTCCGCGTTGCCGCGCATACGTATACCTCCTCTCACGGGTTCTATATACTTAGGTACGCCAGAGGGCGGAATATCTCACCCCGGGACGAAAAAAAGCGAAAAAAATCCGGCCTCCCCGGAGGAAGGCCGGAAGCCCGGCTGAAATTATTCCCGCGGCCGCGCGGCGCGGAGCCATCGCGAGGCGAGCCCCGCGGCAAGCAGGGCCGTGGGCAGGGCGGAGGCGGCGTACTGCGCCCAGCCGCCGTAGGACGCGAGCAGGTTGTATACGCCGTGGAAGACCACGGCCGTGCCCAGCAGCGCGCAGCTCCCCGCCGCGCGCAGGGCCCCGCGCGGCCAGACGTACACCATCCCCGCGCCGACGAGCGCGGCGCAGACGATGTGCATCGCCCCCGTCCCGAAGCCGCGTATGAGCAGGAAGCCCAGATCCTCCGCGCCGTTCGAGATGAGGTAGCAGACGTTCTCGAAGGTGGCGAAGCCCACCGCCGTTATGAGCAGGGCGGACTTAATCGAGTCCGCGTCCGGCTCGAAGACCAGGAGGTAGAACATGAGCGGGAGGAACTTCATTATCTCCTCGACCACCGGCGCAATCTCCGCCGTCGCGCCCAGGTCCGTCGCGCCCAGAATCGCGGCGAAGAAGGTGTTCACATAGGCCGAGAGCAGGCAGACGAGCATACCCGCGAGCGAGAAGACGAAAATGCGCAGATGCCGCCGCCCAGCGCACAGCGCCGCCACGACAAGCGGCGCGGCGATGCAGGCGAAGACGTTCTCGATATAGGTCACGCGCCCGCCCCCTTTCCCGCCGCGGGCAGGAGGGCTATGAGTATGCCCGTGAGGACGAAGTCAATCCAGAAATACGGGTTCGCGAGCGTGTCGCCGAGCCAGGTAATCGACGAGGCCCAGAGCGCGTATTCCGCGCAGACGAAGGCGAGCACGGCCGCGTGGAAGCGCCGCCTCGCGCCGAAGGCAAGGCCGCGTATCGCATTCCAGGCGAGCGCGCTCATGACGCAGCAGCGCAGCAAATTCGCGGGGATATTGGGTGCGAAAACGCAGTAGAGCGCGAACATCGCCGCCCCGAGCGCCGGCGCGAGCCACATCGCGCCGCAGCGGTGCGCCCTCTCCGCCGGGCCCGCGAGCGTGTATTGCAGCAGGTATAGGAAGATGCAGCTCGATATCCATACTATCTCCGAGACGTAGAAGGTGCCCGGCGTAGTCTCGTAGAGGACGAGGTAGAGCGTCCAGTACAGCAGCCCCAGCGCGAAGCAGCCGTAGAAGCACGCGAGCAGGAAATGCTCCGCGCCCCGGCGCTTATAATAGAGCGCGGCCGATACGCCGCAGCAGGCGAGCGTCGAGACAAACTGCGCGGAGTTATCTATTATCTCTATCATCCCTGTCCTCCCCGCCGCGCCCGCCGGCCGAGCGCAGCTTAAAGCACAGCACGGTGACGGCGGCGCCCAGCGCGAAGGCCAGGACGCCGACTATGATATAGCCCGCGGCGGCCGAGGCGAAAATCCCGCCCGCTCCCGCCGCGCCCTCTATCGCGGCGGAGAAGTCCGCCGCCGGCAGGGCGAAGGCGAGGGCGACAATCACGGCGAGGCTCGCGAGGCTCCCGCCGGCGGCCGCAATCCGCGAGAGCCGCCGCGCGCGCAGCCGCCTGAGCTCGCTCGCGCGCCGCCGGACGGCTTCGGCGCGCTCAATATTGCTCCGCATCGGTGACGCCCTCCTTTTCCAGCAGTTTCCGCAGGCTCTGCTTGCCGCGGTAGACGAGGTTGGTAATCTGCTTCGAGCTCTTGGCCATGACCTTCGCGGCCTCGGCGCAGCTCAGGCCCTCGAAATATGTGAGATACAGCGCCTCGCGGTAGTCCGCGCTGAGCCGGGACATGCACTCGCGCAGTATCCGCGCTCTCTCCCGCCCGCCGAACGCCTCCTCGACCAGGGCCTCCGCTTCCGGCTCCGGCTCGAGCTCGTCGAGGCTGAAGACGTCGCGGCGGCGGCTCTTGCAGCGCAGGGCCATGTTGCGCGCCGCCTTGTAGATATACGCCTTCAGCCCGCCGGGGCGGATGCGCGGCCGCTTGGCGAGCAGCCAGGCGAAGACCTCTATCATGAGGTCCTCCGCCTCGTGCACGTCGCCTATGTAGCCGTCTATGTACAGCGTCAGCGCGTCGCCGTACTTCTCCATGAGCCGCGCGAGCGCTTCGCCGTCGCCGCCGAGGAAAAGGCGGTAGAGTTCGTCGTCGGTCATATGTCCGCCTCCTCCCTTCGGCCGCGGAATCGTCAGGCTGATTATATACGAAGCCGCGGCGTTTTGAAAGGACGGCGACAATTTGCGCTCCGGGCTCGACAAAAGGCGAAGGGCGGCGTATAATCATATGCAGTCTGCATAGAGGGGGAATAGGCTTGTCGCAGCGCAATTACGGAATAGACCTGTTGCGGCTGGTCCTCATGTATATGGTGTGCCTGCTCCACACGCTCGGGCAGGGCGGGCTGCTTCAGGCGGCGGCGCCGGGCTCGGCGGGCTTCGCGCTGCTCTGGCTGCTCGAGGTCCTCGCCTACTGCGCCGTGGACGGCTTTGCGATGATAAGCGGCTTCACCGCCTCGGACAGGCCGCAGAAGTACGTGAAGATTGTGGATATGTGGTTCCAGGTCTTCTTTTACTCCTTCGTCGTCCTGGTGATTTTTACCCTGCTCGGCGTCAACCGCGACACGCGGCCGCTCGTCTTCATCATGGGCGCGCTGCCCGTGCTGGGGCGGCAGTTCTGGTATTTCAGCTCGTACTTCGCGCTCTTCTTCGTGCAGCCGCTGCTGAACCGCTGGGTCTTCTCGCTCGACGAGGGCGGGGCGCGGCGCGCGCTCATAGCCGCGGCGCTGCTCTTCTCCTGCCTCGGCGTACTGACCGACCCCTTCAAGCTCATGGGCGGCTATTCCGCGCTCTGGCTGATGGCGCTCTACTGCATGGGCGCCCTCGCGCGCCGCGCGCGCCTCTTCGAGACGAGGAGCACGCCCTTCCTGCTCGCGCTCTGGGCGCTGAGCGCCGCCGTCACCTGGGCCGCGCAGGTCTTCCTCGGCTTCGGGCGGCTCGCAAACTACGTCTCCCCCACCATCGTGCTCAACGCCGCCGTCATGCTGCGGCTCTTTGAGCGCGTAAAAGCGCCGGCGAAGCTCGTCGCCCCGCTCGCGCCGCTCGCCTTCGGCGTATACCTCTTCCACTCGAGCCAGCCGGTCTGGAACTGGATGACGGGCCGTTTTGCTCCCTTCGCTTCGCTCGGCGCGCTACCCGCGGCGGCGTCGGCGCTCGGCATAGCGCTCGCAATCTTCCTCTGCGGCCTCGCGGCGGAATTCCTCCGCCGGAAGCTCGCGGAGCTCATCCGCCTCCACAGCCTCAGCGAGGCCATAGTCCGCCTCTTCTCCCGCGCCCTGAGCCGCGCGGCGGAGGCGCTAAAATAAAGAAGCAGGGCCGCAGTCGTCAGACTGCGGCCCTGTTTTCGCGCCCGGTGCGGTCTATGAAGGACTCTATGTACCCGACGGCCTCGGAAACGTCCCGGCCCTCGAAGCCGTGGCCCGCGCCGGGTATGACGTGCAGCTCCGCGTCGCGGTAGAGCCCGGCGGCGCGGCGGACGTCCCGCCCGCTCACGACGGGGTCCTCGCTCCCGTGGATTATGAGCACCGGCCCCGTATAGGCGCGGATGTCGGCGTCTATGTCGTAGTCCCAGACGGCCTCGACATAGGGCCTTCCCAGCGTAATCCAGTCGTTGAGTTCGAAGGTATCGGGCACATTGCCGAGGCTCCCGAAGCGGCGGCGCATCACCTGCCGTATCGTAAAGCCCGGGTAGAGCAGTATGAGCCCGGCGAGCTCGCCCGCGCGGCGCGCGGCGCAGGCGGCGGAGACGAAGCCGCCCTGGCTCGCGCCCATCAGGTATATGCGCTCCGGGTCTGCGAAATCCCAGGCCCGCGCGGCGTCGAGCACGGCCTCGAGGTCGCGCAGCTCCGTGAGCACCGTCATCTCCGTCGTGGGCACGCCGCCCCTGCAATGGGCCCCGCCGCCCAGGAAGTCAAAGGTCAGCAGATGGCAGCCGTATTCGCCGAGCGGCCGCGCGTATTTCGCGCCGCGCGCGTGGGTGCAGCCTATCTCGTGCGAAAAAATGATGAGCGGCCTCCGCCCCGGCGCGCTCGTGCGCGCGAGCTTATAGTATATCAGCCCGCCCGGCGAGGCTATGCAGCCCTCGCTGACGGAAATCCCGTACTTCATGCTTCTCTCTCCCGCATAAGTTTCAACCCGTCTATGATATTGCATCCCGGGCCGCTTGTCAACGGTTTTCCGCGGCGGTCTTTAGCCGTTTGCAATGTTAAAAAAGTCACACGTGACAAATTCATCCGGACTTGATATACTATCTATATTAGACAAGACGGAGGGAGGGTTCGGTTTTGCTTTTTGACAGAATACCCAGCGGCTATCCGGGCGCGGACGAGGTCTTTGACAGCATACGCATAGGCGACAACGTGGTCTGGCAGGTCTCCGACCTCGAAGGCTACAAGCGCTTCGCGCGGCCCTTCGCGCAGAGGGCGCTCGCCGACGGGCGGAACGTCGTCTACATACACTTCACGCGCCACGAGCAGCTGCTCGAGGCCGCCCCGGGGCTGAAAATCTACGAATTTGACCCGGACATGGGCTTCGAGCCCTTCACGGTGGCCATCTACGACCGCATAACGGCCGAGGGCGAGGGCGCGTTCTACGTCTTCGACTGCCTGAGCGAGCTGCAGAGCGCCTGGTACACGGACCAGATGATGGGCAACTTCTTCCGCGTGACCTGCCCCTACCTCTACGAGCTGGAGACGGTGGCGTACTTCCCCATCCTGCGCGGGCGGCACAGCTTCGACGCCATCGCCCGCATACGCGATACGACGCAGGTGCTTATAGACGTCTATACCTCGGACGACTCAGTCTATATCCACACGCTCAAGGCCCAGGACCGCGAGAGCATCAACATCTACCTGCCCCACGTCAGCGTGCGCGGCGGGCCATTCAAGCCGCTCGACGGCGGCGTCGCGCTCAGCCGCTATTATAAGCTGCTCGACGACATATCCTCGCACACGCAGGACCAGAATTTCGACAGCCACGACCGCTTCTTCGCCCAGGCGAAGATGGAGTTCGGCCAGGGCCGCTTCCACTCGCAGACGGAGAAGGTGCTGCTCGAGAGCATGATGAGCCGCGACCCGCTTGTGCAGCGGCTCATAAAGCAGATGTTCGAGCCGCGCGACTATTTCGCCGTGCGCGACCGCATGATAGGCGCGGGCTCCATCGGCGGCAAGGCCTGCGGCATGCTCCTCGCGCGCAAGATTGCGGAGACCTGCCTGCCCGAATTCCGCGAACATTCGGAGCCGCACGACAGCTTCTTCATAGGCTCCGACGTCTTCTACACCTACATCGTCGACAACAACTGCTGGAAGCTGCGCGTCGAGCAGCGCACGCCGGAGGGCTATTTCTCGAAGGCCCCCGAGCTGCGCGAGGCGCTGCTGCACGGCGAGTTCTCCGAGCAGATACGCGAGCAGTTCAAGTCCATGCTCTCATACTACGGCCAGAGCCCTATCATAGTGCGCTCCTCGAGCTTCCTCGAGGACGGCTTCGGCAACGCCTTCGCGGGCAAGTACGAGAGCGTCTTCTGCGTGAACTTTGGCCCGCTCGAGGATAGGCTCAGGAAGTTCGAGCAGGCCGTGCGCACGGTATACGCCAGCACGATGGACCCCTCCGCGCTCGAATACCGCGCCCAGCGCGGGCTCGAGAAGCTCGACGAGCAGATGAGCATCCTCGTCCAGCGCGTCTCCGGCTCCTGGGCGGGGCCGTATTACCTGCCCGGCGCGGCGGGCGTCGGCTTCTCGCGCAGCCTGTACCGCACGAGCCGGGACGCCGACCCCGAGGCGGGTATGCTCCGCCTGGTCGTCGGCCTCGGCACCAAGGCCGTCGACCGCACCGAGAACGACTACCCGCGCCTCGTCAGCCTCGACCGGCCCACGGCCCGCTCCCATTCCGCAACGGCCGAGAGGCACCGGTACTCGCAGCACAGCATAGACGTCATAGACCGCGACCGCCAGCAGTTCCACAGCGTGGACGCCGAGACGGTGAGGCAGTGCCTGCCGCGCTGGTTCTGGTCGCTCATGTACGAGCGCGACACGGACGCCGAGGCGGAGCTGCGCGAATTCGGCTACAACGAGCAGGTCTGGTACGTGAGCTGCCAGGGCCTTCTCGAGCGCACGCCCTTCCCTCATATCATGCGCTCGCTCCTGAAAACGCTCGAGAACGTCTACGGCACTCCCGTGGACATAGAATACGCCATAAACACGGACGAGGACGGCGATTTCGTCATAAACCTCCTCCAGTGCCGGCCGCTGTACGTGGGCCAGCCCGGCGGGCGCGTGGCCGTCCCCGAGCTCGCGCCGGAGAAGACGCTCTTCCGGCTGAGGAACTCCGCCATGGGCCTCGCCACCAGCACGCGCATAGACGTGGTGATAGAGATAGACGCCAAGGCCTATTACGAGTACCCGTACAGCAAGAAGCCGCTCGCGGCCGTGGCCGTGGGGAAGATAAACCGCGCGCTCAAGGGCAGCGGGAAGAAAATCCTGCTCCTCGCCCCCGGCCGCCTCGGCACGAGCTCGCCCGAGCTCGGCGTCCCCTGCTCCTTCGCCGACATAAGCGGCTTCGCCGGAGTCTGCGAGGTGAGCGACGACCGCGCGGGCTATATGCCCGAGCTCAGCTACGGCAGCCATATGTTCCAGGACCTCGTCGAGGCGGACATCTTCTACTGCGCCATCTGGAACGACAGCCGCACGGAGCTCTATAACCCCGGCCTGCTCGAGGCCCTCCCCAACCGCTTCGACGACTACTGCCCGGACGCGCCGGAGTTCAACGGCATGTTCCGCGTGACGGAGCCCGAGGGGCTGCACTTCTGGCTCGACCCCGTGAAGAACGAGGCCGCCTGCGGCTTTAACGGGGACGGTGAGGAGAAATGAGCTTCGCCGGCTGCTTCGGATTGGGCTCGAAGCGCATAATCGAGCGCGGCGAGCGCGTCACCGGCACGGTCACGTCCGTCAGCGAGTGCCGCTGGTACAAGGTAAACCTCAAGCCGGTGCGGCGCGATTCGCTCGACGGGGCCGTGTTCCCGCACATTTTTACCTTTACATACAGGGTGGGCGGCGAGAGCTATACCGGGCGGCGCTTCGTTGGCTGGGCCTATGCCTGCCCGGGCGTGGGGGCGGATGTGGATGTGTACTACGACCCGCGCCGGCCCTCGAGGTACGCCGTGAGCGGCGATTTCCCGCTCGGCCCCGACTATTTCAGGTTTATTTACCGCCGAGGGTAAAAAAACACTTGCAATACAACATCTTGTGTGCTATAGTACTAGGTACTGCGTACGAAACTTGAAAGGGTCGATATATTATGGAACTCGTACTCACCATCCTGCAGCTCCTCTGCGCCATCGCCGTCACTGTCATAGTCCTCAGCCAGAGCGGCAAGCGCTCCGGTCTCTCCGGCGCGATTGCCGGCGGCGCGGACACCTTCCTGAGCAAGGGCCAGGCCAAGACCTGGGACGCGAAGCTCGCCAAGGCCACCAAGTGGGTCGGCCTCGCCTTCGTCGTCCTCACCCTCGCGCTGCACTTTGTTTGAGGCAAGTTAAAAGTTAAGCCCCGTGGTTCCCCACGGGGCTTTGCTTTGCCCTGAGCGCGTCACACGCTCTCGGGATAGACGGCGCGGCGGCCGCCTATGAGCTTCGGGCGGGTGCGCGCGGCGGTAACCGGCGCTTCGCCCACGCGCTTTACGGCGAGGCGGAGCGGCACGGCGACCTCCCTGAGGTGCATGCCTATGAGCGTGCTGCCGATGTCGAGGCCCGCGGCGGCTCGCACGCGCTCGACGGCGACGGGGTCCGCCATATGCCCCCAGGCCGCCGTGGCGAAGCTGCCTCCGGCCTTCGGCTGGGGTATGACGCAGACGGGCTCATAGCCGAACTTCTCCGCGGCCGCGCGCTCTATTATGAGCGCGCGGTTGAGGTGCTCGCAGCACTGGGCCGCGAGATAGAGCCCGCGTTCGGCGAGGAGAGGCGCTATCGCCTCATAAACCGCCTCCGCGGCCTCGGGCGTGGAGCCCTTTCCGATGTTGCTGCCCATGATTTCGCTCGAGGAGCAGCCGACGACGACGAGCGCGCCGGGCCTCAGATTGGCCCTCTCAAGGAGCTCCGCCATAGCGTCGTGCGCCTCGCGGCGTATCGCTTCATAATTCGCGTCCATTTATAACATCTCCACAGAACATTTTGCGCCTTTTGGCGTCTATATTGTATCACTCTCCGCAGCGTTTGACAAGCGCGCCCCGGCGGAGTATTATTAGATATGTGTTTATCCTGCCACCAGTGAGGTGTACTATGAAAAAATTCTTTGCCGCCGTGCTCTGCGCGGCCATGCTGCTCTCCCTCGCCGCCTGCGGCGGCGGGCAGTCCGCCCTCCCGACCCCCGACGCCGAGGACGTCCCCGAACCCACCGGCACGCCCGAGCCCACGCCGAGCCCCACGCCGGAGCCGTTCCTCAACCCCCTCAGCGGCGAGCCCGTCGAGGAGGACATAAGCATGAACCGGCCCTTCGCCGTCATGATTAACAACCTCCCGCCCTCCCTGCCGCAGCGCGGCGTCTCCCAGGCCGAGATACTCTATGAAATCCCCGCCGAGGGCGGCGTCACCCGCATGACCGCCTACTTCACCGACATCTCCGATCTCGAGAGCATAGGCACCGTGCGCTCCATCCGCCCCTATTACGCGCAGATTGCCTTCGGCTACGACGCCATCATCATCCACGCCGGCGGGAGCGAGGCCGCCTACAGCCTGCTCTCCTCCACCGGCTGGGACCACATCGACGGCGTGCGCCAGACCTACGCCTCCGCGCCCTTCGCGCGCGACCCGGCCCGCGTCCACAACGGCCTCGAGCACAGCCTCTTCGCGAACGGGCCCAAGCTGATTGAGGCCATCGAGGAGCGCGGCTTCGACTTCGAGCACGAGGGCGGCGAGTATGACTACGGCCTCAATTTCTCCGACGACGCCGTCGAGCAGTGCACGAACGAGGCCGAGTACGCCTGCCTCACCTTCAACACCTACAAGTCCATGAGCTTCGACTACAACGCCGACGACGGGCTCTACTACGCCAACCAGTACGGCGACAAGTACATCGATGAGAACACGGGCGAGCAGGTCAGCTACACTAACCTCTTCTTCCTCAACACCGACATCAAGGTCGTCGACGGCTACGGCCGTCTCGAGGTGCGCACCACCGGCGAGGGCGAGGGCTGGTACTGCACCGGCGGCAAGTGCGTCGAGATAACCTGGGAGAGGGCCGACGAGTACAGCCCCTTCCACTACTATCTCGCCGACGGCACCGAGCTCAGCCTCGCCCCGGGCCACACCTACGTCGGCATCAAGGGCGACGACTACGGCAGCGGCATCAGCTTCGAGAAGCCGGAGTAAGCCGTGCGGGGGAAGGGAAAAAGCCTCGCGGCGCTGCTTATCTGCTACTGCATATGGGGGACGCAGCCGCTCTACTGGGATTTGCTCGCGCGCTACGACTCCATGTTCATACTCTGCTGCCGCATTATCATGAGCATGGCCTTCACCTGGCTCTTCCTCGCCTGCACGGGGCGGCTCCGCGAGCTCTTCGCCGCCTTCCGCGACAGGCAGGTCATGAAGTACCTCGTCCCGGCGGCGCTCTTCCTGTGCTTCGACTGGGCGCTCTTCAACTGGGCCATCGCGAACGGCCACGTCCTGGACACGGCCCTCGGCTACTATATGAACCCGATGGTCATCTTCATCACCGGCATCACAATCTTCCGCGAAAAGGGCAGCGCGCTCGAGTTCGCGGCGGTGCTGGTCGCCTTTGTCGGCGTCCTCACGAGCTGGGTGGGCTTCGGCTCCTTCCCCGTCGTCGCTGTGCTCTGCGCCGTGAGCTGGCCGGCCTACGCCGCGGTCACGAAGGCCGCGAGGGCAGACTCGGTAATCACCGTCGCCGTCGAGACCACGCTCCTGAGCCCCCTCGCGCTCATAGCCTCGCTGGTATTCTACCGCGGGGACATGGGCTGGGCCGGGGTCGACGCCGGCGGCGGCGCGCTGCTCATACTGAGCGGCCTCGTCACCGCGACGCCCATCGTGCTCTATGCCTACGCCGTCAACGCCATGCCCTTCAAGGTCGTGGGCATCATGCAGTACCTCAGCTCCACCATCTCCTTCGTCTGCGGCTTCCTCTTCATGGGCGAGCCGGTGACGAAGAGCAAGCTCGTCATGTTCGGCTTTATAATCGCCGGGCTCGTCCTCTTCACCGCCGGCTCCTTCCGCCGCGCGGCGAGGGAAAAGGCCGCCGCGGACACATAGCCGATGCAAAGCGCCGCTTGCGCGGTGTTAAACCGCGCTTGCGATGTGTCAAGCAGGGCTTGCGCGGTGTTAAGCCTCGCTTGCTCTGATGTAAAGCGCCGCTTGCGCGGCGCAAGCCGCGCTTTGCAAAACGAAAAGCCGCCCCTTCCGGGGCGGCTTTCGCTTTTGATTTTACTTGAGCACGGCCTTATTGAAGCTCTTCTTGCCGCGGCGGAGAATTACGCCCGCGCGGAGCTCGTCCTCCGTG
>DVKN01000247.1 GCA_018716005.1 Candidatus Scatomorpha stercoravium | reverse complement strand
TATGCTCGTCGGTCACAATCTGGCCGTTCTTCTCCATCTGCACGCCGACTTCCTCGAGGCCCATGCCCCGGGTGTTCAGCGTGCGGCCTATCGCCACGAGCACCTCGTCCGAGAAAAGCTCCTCGCCGTTCGCGAGCGTGCTCTTTACCTGCCCGTCAGGCTGCACCTCGACGCTCGCTATGCCGCTGCCGCACTTGACGGTGATGCCGCGCTTCTCCAGCGAGGCCTTCACCGCGTCCGTTATCTCCGTGTCGTGCAGCGCGGGGACGAGGTTTGGCATCATCTCGACTATCGTCACGTCCACGCCGTAGATGTTGTAGATGTGCCCGTACTCCAGGCCTATCGCGCCGGAGCCGATTATTACGATGCTCTTCGGCAGCGGGCGGGAGAAGTCCATTATCTCGTTCGAGGTGATTATCTTCTCGTGGTCTACGTTGAAGGCCGGGATTTCGGCGGGCTCGCTGCCGACGGCGACGACGATGTACTCCGCCGTCACGGTCTTCTTAACCTTGCCGTTGTCCACCTCGACGGTGTGGGCGTCCAGCAGCGTCGCGCGGCCCTTCATGACGTTTATTCCGCGCGCCTTCTTCCACAGCATCGCCTCGAGGCCGAAGCCGAGGCCGTTGATGACCGCGTTCTTGCGCTTGTCTATGGCTTTGAAGTCCACCGTCACGGCGCTCATGTCCACGTTTATGCCGAAGGCCTTCGCCTCCTTGATGGAGGCGTACAGGTTCGCCGAGGCCATCAGCGCCTTCGTCGGGATGCAGCCGCGGTTCACGCAGGTGCCGCCCGAGCCGTTGCGCGCGCGCCCTTCAATAAGGCAGACCTTCTTCCCGCGGTCCGCGCACCGCATCGCCGACGCCGACCCCCCGGGCCCGCCGCCTATGCATACTACGTCGTAATCGTACACTGTAATTGTCCTTTCCGTATGTAAGTTTGCCTGATTACATGGCGTTGCCTATGCCGAGGCCCACGGTCATGGCGGTGAGCACGCAGAGCATGGAGGTGATGAAGCCCCACTTTATCATGTCGCCGGGACGGACCCAGCCGGAGCCGTAGGAGATGGCGGATATAGGGCTGCTGGGCGCGGTGGACCAGGCGCAGCTCGCGAGGACCGTGGCCAGGGAGGCCATCACGACCGGGTTTATCTGCCCGGCGTAGATGCCGGAGCAGAGCGGCATAAAGATGGCGAAGGAGATGCTCAGCGGCACGGACGCGGTGCAGAAGTTGCAGAGCACGGTGACGAAGAGCAACATGATGAGCATGAATATGGTCGGGCTGACGTTGGCGAAAACGGGGCTGAAGATGCTGCTCAGCCAGGTAGTGATGCCGAGGTCTGCGTTGCCCATGAAGGCGCCGAGGCCCATGATGCTCGCCATGAAGAGGAGGATGTTCCAGTTGACGGAGGCGACGGCGTCCTTCCACTCGAAGATGGGCTTGCCGTCGGCCTTGATGAAGTTCATGAGGAACAGGGCCAGCAGGGGAGGCAGGCACTGCTGCACCTTGGAGAAGAAGGCCTCGCTGGCCGCGGGCCAGGCGTACTGGGTGAGGCCGGGAAGCAGCCAGAAGAGCACGCACAGCAGATAGAAGGCGGCGGACCACTTTTCCTTCTTGCTCATCTTGCCGAGGCCGGCGGAGAGCGCGTCATAGTCTATGTTGGTGAGGGCGCTCACGTCGGGACGCCAGACAAACCTGAGCAGCAGGAAGAAGAGTATGCTGGCGACGACCGTCACGGGCGTGCAGATGACGCAGTAGGTGAAGAAGTCCATCGCCTGGCCGGCATAGCCCTCGTAGAACGAGAAGCCCTGGAGCGTCATGGCGTGGGCTATCGGGTTGCCGCCGTTGGAGAGCAGGCCGGTGACGAGCACGCCGAGAATGAGCGCGGTCGCTATCGGGGCCTTTTTCTCCTTCGTAATGCCGCAGACGCGCAGCATCTCCTCAACTATCGGGAACATTATCATGAACGTGGTCGCCGAGGAGAGGAAGAGGCTGATGACGAAGTTAGCTATGAGCAGCATAGCCACCGTCCACCAGGGGCTGCGCCTCGCGAGCTTGTTCGTGAGGAACCACACGGAGACGCGCTTGGCCACGCCGCTCTGGATAAGGCAGCCGGCCAGCATGAAGGTGAACATGAGGAAGATAAGCGTGCCGTTGCCGAAGGTGGCGGAGAAAATCTGGTTCGCGTTGAGCGCGGGGACGGTCAAAAAGGCAAAGATGGTCGCCATGCTCGACCAGCCCGTGCCCCAGCTGAGGAACAGTATGCTCGCGCCTATCATGATGCCGAGCACCTGGAAGCCGGACTGGTTGAGCCCCTCCGGCGCGGGAATGAAGCCGGTGCCCAGCATACAGACGACGGCGACGGCGAGCGCTATCCATTTGCCGGCGGAGACCTTTTCGGATTTCTGATTCATGATGGTTCATCTCCTTTAATGTGAATCGGGCCATGTCCGCGCCGGACAGACGGCCCGGGCGGCTCAAATAAGGCGGCGGCGCAGATACACGCGGAGACATTATTTACACAGTATATTTTATGGTGCCCCAATCCGTTTGTCAAGAGCTGGACAATCAGCGCAGCATACAAAATCGAAGGCCTGAATTTGTATATACTGCACAGTACACACTGCAAGTTGAATAAAAATAGCTGTCTGAATTTTAGCAAATCGTAGAATCGACTATTTCTCGGAAATTTATATTGTAAATTTAAAATCACCGTGTTATACTTTTAACCAAGGCAGCGGAATGCAGGTACATTTTCAAAATGTCAACCACTTATTTGCAAGGAGGTCTACCAGGTGAAAGAAATCATGCAAAAGCTGGAGAAATTGTCCAGCAACCGTCCGATCGAGCTGGTCGAGCGGAAGAACGAAGGGAAGAAAATCATCGAGTACTACGGTGACTTCGTGCCGGAGCAGTGGATAAAAGCTGCCGGCGCCGAGCCGTACCTCATTATGAAGGGCGGCGACCCCCAGGCTCCCGAGGCCACGCTGGACTTCTCCATCCGCTTCATGAACCCGCTCGCGGCGTCCATGGTCGGCAACTATCTGCGCGGCGTCGACCGCGTCATGCCGATGGCCGACAGCGTCGTCATCCAGCAGCACGACTGCCACTACGGCCGCATGAGCGAGATCCTCGAGTTTAAGGGCCTGCCTGTCTACAAGGTCGGCGTCCCCGCCGACAATCTGGTGGGCATTTCCCGCGAGTACTACCGCCACGAGCTGCGCGAGTTCCGCGACTACCTCGAGAAGGTCGTCGGCCATCCCCTGGACGAGGCCGCCGTCCGCGAGGCCTATGAGAAGAGCAACAAGATTTACGAGCTCATGAACAAGATAAGCGAGCTGCGCAAGAAGGATAACCCGCCCATCGCCTTCTCCGACTTCATAAAGCTCAACCACTACGTCATGCGCGTCGATGACGACGTCGCCATCGAGGCCCTGACCGAGATTTACGACGAGCTCAAGGACGCCCCGGGCGTACATAAGGAAGGCGCCCCGCGCATCCTCATCATGGGCCGCGCCGTCGCCGAGGGCGACTACGTGGTGCCCGGCCTGGTCGAGTCCGCCGGCGGCTGCATCGCCTGCGACTTCCTCGACGAGGCGATTGTGCCCTACGACATCCACATCGACACCGAGGCCGATATCGTCGATGCCTACGCCAAGGCCATTTACGACGACCGCCGTCCTCAGTGCATCTTCCAGCCGTCCTGGGAGACCCGCTTCGAGCACATGAAGAAGATGGTCGAGGACTTCAGGATAGACGGCATCCTCTGGTACCAGCTCGCCTTCGACGAGATTTACGACATGGAGTACACCTGCTACTCCAAGTGGCTCCAGGGCAGCAACCTGCCTATCATTAAGCTCGAGACTTCCTACGAGTACTCGCGCGAGGCCACCGCTCCTCTGGCCACCCGCATTGAAAGTTTTGTTGACAGCCTTAAGGAGGGTAAGTAATGAGAGACATCAATCGTGAACTGCTGGCGCTCGCCGGTTTTGAAACCGAGGAAGAGATTGCGGAGTTCATGCCGCGCTGGCTGGAGATGCGCAACTCGCTCAAGCTCACCGACGAGAAGGTCGAATACGCGGTAGACCACTATATCCCCGAGAACTGGGACGTCAAGTACAGGGGCGTCCGCAAGATGATAGGCGCCTACATACGCGAGGCCGCCGAAGTGTGTCACACTCCTACTTACAAGGCCGAAGGCGTCAAGATAGTCTACGGCATACTGCCTGCCATTGCAAACTACTATTACGCGGTTAAGGAAGCTGGAGGAGATAATGTTTTCATCGCCTTCCCTGACCTGATCTTGGTCACGGTTCTGAACGCGTTTTTCCACGGTGCTGCCCCGTTCCTCGACAAAGCTGAGGAGGCCGGATTTACCTACGGCTGCCGTCACTGCCCGCTGAACAAGATGCGCCTCACCGCGTACATTGACAACATCATTGCCGCCCCTGAAATCATCTGGAGCTGGGGCTTCAACTGCGACGAGGGCCCCAAGACCGACGAGATGATCCAGGGCCTGGCCGGCAAGCAGTGGAAGTACCACGTCTCCCGCGCCCCGCACGACAGCTGCCTCAACGAGCTCGAAGAGCTGATTGAGCCCAGGCTCAGGTTCATGAGCGAGC
Organism: Candidatus Scatomorpha stercoravium; assembly: GCA_018716005.1. GTDB lineage: Bacteria > Bacillota > Clostridia > Oscillospirales > Oscillospiraceae > Scatomorpha > Scatomorpha stercoravium. The sequence continues at coordinate 5,431 of DVKN01000247.1, read as the reverse complement.
AGATGAAGCTAGGCGTAAAGGCCATTAGCGAGGCTATCGGCATGGAGATCACGGAAGAGCACGTCGCCAACGCCAACAAGAAAATGCGCGGCCTGGCCTTCAAGATCGGCATGCTCACCCAGCTTGTCGCCACCGCCGATCCTCCCGTGCTCTGCGGCGACTCTGTTTCCATGATTCAGCAGGTCACCAACATCCCGTTCAACAGCGGCACAAAGTACATTGAAGAAGCGGTTGACATCCTTACCAAGGAGATTCGCGCCGCCATCAAGGCCGGCGAAGGCATCATGCCCAAGGGTACTCCGAAAGTCGCCATACGCAACCTGCCCTTCTGCGTGCCCTGGGTCGGCAAGATGTTCCGCGACAATGGTCTGCTTGTCCAGTTTGCCTGCAACCTCACGCAGTCCAAGCGTCAGCTCGCTCCTCCCACGCACCCCGAGGATCCCTGGCTCACCGCTGCCGAGGCATGGAGCCGCAACCCGATGTGCTCCAACATGAAGAACGAGTGCGACAGCTACATCGAGAAGCTCGAGGGCTACAAGGCCGACGGCATGCTGCTCGGCTTCTTCGACTTCGACCGCTGGGTCGGCCCGCAGCAGAAGATGCAGGCCAAGATAGTCGAGGAGACGCTCCACATACCCTGCTTCTATATCGAGGCCGACTTCTGGGATGACCGCGAGTACAGCCCCGAGGCCCTGAGGACCAAGATAGAGTCCATCTGCCAGGTCTTCAAAATGCGCCTCGCCGCCATGAAGGCCGGGAAGGAATAATCCCTGATTAGGACCGAGCCCCGCTTTTACCGGCGGGGCTCTTTACAATAATGGGCGGTATATGTTACAATGTCTGGTGTGCATCGTATTCCGGCGCACTGCGGCGCCGCGCCTATTAGCTCTCATGAAAGGTGATAGTTATGAATAACAGCGCGCATGTTAAATTTCTTGAGATGCTTGGTTGGGAAGGAGAGGAGCTTCAGGAATTCCTGCCTGAATGGCTCCGCGCGGCCAAATTGCTGGGCCTTTCCGACAGGGACGTGGCTTTCGCAGTCGAAAAGTGGATACCGGCCTACTGGGACCTCTCCCTTGCCGGCGTGAGGAAGTACATCGCGGCCTGCATCCGCGGCGTCGTCGAGATAGCCAAGGGCGCGGACTATCAGGCAAGGGGCGACAAGCTCATTTACGTCAATATGCCCTCGGTGCCCGTGCTCCTCGGCGCGAACCGCATAGCGAGCGGCGGACATGTGCACGCCTTCTACACGTCTTATCTCATGATAAGCGTCCTCACGGCCTTCTTCAACAAGAACAGCGGCAAGAATATGGACTTTGACGAGGAGCCCGGCTGCTTCCGCTCGCCCTGCGCCAACTGCGCGCTCAACCGGCTGAGGCTCAGGATGTGCAGCGAGGGCCGCCTTCCGAGGCCCAACGTCGCCTGGAGCTGGGGCCTGCGCTGCAGCGAGTCGCCGAAGACGGACGAGATGGTCGGCTGCATCATGCACGGCGCCGACGTGAACGTGACGGTAACCATACCGCACGACGCGCCCTCCGGCGTCGTCGAGGCCGACTACGCGAAGAAGGTGGACCTGCTCACGGCGGAGATGCGCCTCGCCCAGGAGAAGGTCTCGGAGGCCACCGGCTGGCCCGTCAGCGACGACGACGTCCGCCGGGCGATGGACGACTACCTCGAGTACATGGACCGCATACAGACGCTCACGGACCTCGTCATGACGGCGGATTCGCTGCCCATTTCCGGCGGCGAGCTGACGCTCTTCGGCCTTTGCGTCGAGCTGTGCCTGAGCATCGACGGGAACTATATCATAGACGCGCTGGACACGATAATCGCCGAGGTGCGCGAGAGAATAGAGAAGGGGATAGGCCTCGCCCCGCGCAACGCGCCGAGGCTCGCCTGCCACTTCAACCCCCTCGGCACGCCCTGGCTGGACAAGGCCTTCCGCGACAGCGGCGTCTGCCTCGTCCAGGGCAAGCTCTTACCCTTTGCGGACAAGTTCCGCGGCTTTGTCGCCGAGGAGAGCGACATATACCGCGCCCTCGCGCGCATCTGCCTCTCCATACCCAGCACGATGAATATGCTCGACGAGGCGCGCATAAACGCCGAGATGCTGACCCGCTACCCGGTCGACGGCGCGCTCTACGGCTTCTATTCCTCCGACAGCTGGGTCGGCGCGCTGCAGAAGACAATGGTCCAGGTCATAGAGGCCGAGACCGGCGTCCCGCACTTCTACATAGAGGGCAGTCTCTGGGCCGGCGAGGATACGGATTACGATTCCCGCCGCGCCATAGTGCGCAGTATCTGCAATTACCTGAAGATATCAAACATTTAGGCCTGTAATTCCCGAAGGAGCCCGGAGAGAAAAAAGATAAAAGGGATATGAAGTTCGATGGCACGTGAAAAGGTGTTGTGTGGCAGAGAGGAAATAATACGCGCCGCGGTCAGGATCGTGGACGCCGAGGGAATGGAAGCGCTGTCCGCTCGCCGGATATCGAAGGAACTCGGCGTGTCAGCCATGACCATTTATAACTACGTGGCGAATCTCGGCGAGGTGAAGAAGTACGTCCTCTCGGACGGCTTCGACCGGCTCTACGACAGCATCTACCATGCCCTCAACGAGCTGCGCGACCAGGTCGACAAGTTCACGTTCTGCAAGACCATCGCGATGCAGGTCTTCGAGTTCGCGAAGACCAACCGCAACATTTTCGCCTTCATGTTCTTCGAGGGGCGCACCCAGTTCCTCGACGACCCGGAGATACGCCCCTTTTACAATTTCATAACCAAGCTCACGAAGCGCTCTAAGGCGACCCAGAAGGACTGGGCGGAGAATCAGAAGGCCTACGTCCTGCTGGAATCCTACGTCATTTACGAGTCCTACCAGGTCTGCACGGGGGTCTCCGACCTCTCGCGCGAGCAGTACGCGACGATGATAGATTTCCTCCTCGCGCGCTGCCTCGGCTGAGTGCGAAATAGGCCGAGGCTATTGACAAGTCCTTGACGGAAGGATATACTTATAGTTGATATTTACGCTGTACGTATTGCGCGCCGCCGGCGCGGCGGCCGCGTCCCAAAAATAAAAAAACAGAATTCGGAGGTATGCTAAAGTGGATGCGAAAACTGTTCCCATCAAGCTCAGCGACGACGTAAGCGCCGTCATGGAGGACCGCGGTATCCGCGAGGAGGACATCCGCGAGGTGCTCGACTACGCCGAGTCCACCGGCAGGAAGCTCTATGTCGAGGGCGAGGAGCACTACCTCGCGGCGAAGAAGATAGGCAACTTCACCTGCAACGTCGAGTATGCCGTCAGCGGGGGAGAGGTCGAGATTCTCAACCTCTACAGCTACGTCATAACCCTCGCCGGCCAGGAGTAAAGGAGGAAGCGCAATGGAGTGGAAATGCTTTAACTGCAAGGTCGACATGGAAGAAGTCGACGACATCAAGATAGCCTACAAGGACCTCGATCTGCCCGACGCCACCGGCCTGCGCTGCCCGAACTGCGGCCTGACCTTCCTGGACGGGGAGTTCGTCGTCAACGAGCTCAACAGCGCCGAGACCATGCTGGAAGGCAAGTAAGGTGCGCCGCCTATGAACTATTTTGCGGGTGTTGATATAGGCTCTACGACCTCGAAGTGCGTCATCATCGACGAGAACGCCGAGATGCTGACCTTCCGCCGCATCGCCACCGAGTTTGACCGCGACGTGAGCGGCAACAAGGTCTTCGACGAGGCCCTCGCCGACGCGGGCGTCGCCGAGGAGGACGTCAGATACGTCATCGCGACCGGCTACGGCCGCAAGGCCTATCAGCGCGCGGACGACAATATCCCCGAGATAATCGCGCACGGCGTCGGCACTCACTATGTCGACCCGACCGCCAGGACGATAATCGACATCGGCGGGCAGGACAGCAAGGTCATAGAGCTCGACGAGTTCGGCACGGTTATGCGCTTCGAGATGAACGACCGCTGCGCCGCGGGCACGGGCCGCTTTTTCGAGGTGCTGACGCACAGGCTGCTCGGCATCGAGATGGAGCAGCTCTCCGACCTCATAAAGCAGTCGACGAACCCCTGCACCATAAGCAGCATGTGCACTATCTTCGCCGAGAGCGAGATAATATCCTACCTCTCGCAGAAGCTGCCCGTCGCGGACATCGCCGCCGGCACCGGCATGTCGATAGCCAAGCGCATAATCTCCATGGGCCGCGCGGCCCAGATTACCTACGTTGAGCCGATAGTCTTCTCGGGCGGCGTCGCCAACAACGAGGCCATCGCCGAAATTTTCTCGCGGCTCCTCAATAAGAAAGTAAGGCCCCTCGAGCTCCCGCAGTCCACCGCAGCGCTGGGCGCCGCGCTCAGGGCCAAGCAGGCCTACGAAAAGGCTCATGCCTGAGACAATGATTGACCGGGTCCGCGACCCGGTCAATCCTTTTACGGAGGTGGAGTATGGACAGGATAGACGAGGCCGTATCCGGCGTGCTCAGCCGGCTTCCGGAGTGCCGCGCGGACGCCGCCGCGCTGCGGGCCGGGCTCGAATACTTCAGCGCCGATATGAACGCCCTCCCGCGAGCCGCCGCGGCGCTCGAGACGAACCACGACCTGCGCTACGCGGGGGTGAGGCGGCTGCTCTCGCTCTGGCTCGAGGACTTCGCCTCGCTCTTTGAACGCCGGGCGCCCTTCGCGGAGCTGAGCGTCCCCGTGCCGCCGGCTCTCGCATATGCGATGCATTACGCCTTCCCGGAGCTCCGCTTCATGTCCGCGGCCATGGCGGCGCAGATTGCCCTGCGCGGCGTTTTCCTGCACACCGAGCCCGTGGACCTTTCCACGACTCGCATGAGGCGCTGCGGGCTCAACTCCATGCGCCGGCGCATAGCGGCGGAATTTTCCCCGAGGGCCGTGCTTCAGTTCGGCGTCCTGTGCGACGAGTGCTGCAAGGCCTGCGAGGGGACGGAAGGGGCGCTGAGCCTTATCCTTCCGCGCGGCGCGTCAAGCGCGTGTGTGCGCTCCTTCGCGGCCGGGTATATAGGCCGCCTCGAGGCGTCCTTCGGGCGCAGAATAACTCCGGAGGCGAAGCGCGGAGGCTTTGGGCTGTATGCGCGCCTGCTCTCGGCCGAGAGGCGGATTGACGCCATCTGCGCCGCGCGCTCCTGCCTAAAGGGGAACAGCCTCGCCCTCGCGCAGTTTACGCTGCTCGCGAGCCCGTCGAGGCCTGAGGAGGCCGTCGCCGCGCTCGAGGAGCTCGCGGGCGAGCTCGAGGCTGCGCCCGCCGCGCGGGATTATCCCGGGAAGCGGCTCTACTGCTTCATAGTGCCCTTCCTTCAGCCGGGGGCGGCGGGCCGCTTCATGGACTCCGGCGTGTTCCTCACGGGCGGCGGGGCCTTCATAGAGCTTGACGCCGGGCCGTTCATCGACCTCGCCGGGTCGGTCGCGGCCTGGGC
>DVKN01000246.1 GCA_018716005.1 Candidatus Scatomorpha stercoravium | reverse complement strand
CGTAGACATACGTGATATGATATGTTTACAAGAGTAAACATGATGGGAGGCGAACGCCATGACCATAACAGACGCCGAGTGGGCGGTGATGGAGCTCTGCTGGGAGAGGCCGGGCATAACGGGCCGCGATTTCGTCCGCGCGCTCGCGGAGTCGCGCGGCTGGAGCCGCAGCACTACGCTCACCCTGCTGCGGCGGCTCGAGGACAAGGGCGCGCTGCGCACGGCCGAGCTCTCGCGCACGCGGGTTTATTATCCCGCGATAGAGCGCGAGGACGCCGCGATGAGCGAGACGGCGGATCTCATAGACCGCGTCTACCGCGGCAGCCTGAGCCGCCTTGTGAGCACCTTCACGCGCAAGCAGAACCTCAGCCGGGAGGAGATAGCCGAGCTGCGCGATATGCTCGGGAAGCTGGAGGCTGACGCCAATGCTTAGCTGGATACTTTCCTCGTGCGCGCTGATACTCGCCGTGCTGCTCATCCGGGCGGCCGCGCGGGGCCGGGCCCCCGCCCGTGTCATATACGCCCTCTGGCTGCTGTGCGCGCTGCGGCTTCTTATCCCCGGCGGCTTCAGCCTCGGGAGGGACGTGCCCACGGTGGCGAACGTTATAGAGCGCGCGCCAGTCGTGCGGCTCTCGGAGCGCCTCGCCGGCGCGGACAGGCTCGAGCTGACGCCGTCCGGCGAGGTTGAGGCGCATTTTTCCGGCTCCGGCGCGGTAGTCGTCGCCGAGAGCGCCACCGAGAGCGAATTCGATTTCATGAGCCTCCTGCTCGGGCTCGCCAAGCTCGCGAAGCCCGTGTGGCTCTGCGGCTCAGCAGCCGCGGCCGCGGCATTTGTTCTCAGCTGGGCGAGGTTTTCGAGGCAGATGCGCCGCTCGCGCACCCTCCTGGACTGCGGGAACACGCCGCTGTGCGTCTACGTCTCAGAAGCGGTGGATACGCCCTGCCTCTTCGGCCTTATCGACCCCGCGATATACCTCCCGCCGGAGGCCGCGGGCGACGAAACGCTCCTCAGACACGCCGTCGCGCATGAGACGGCGCACTACCGCCAGCTCGACCACATCTGGTGCGTCGTCCGCTGCGCCTGCCTCGCCCTGCACTGGTATAACCCCCTCGTCTGGCTGGCCGCGGACATCTCCCGCCGCGACTGCGAGCTCGCCTGCGACGAGTCCGCCGTGCGCCGTCTCGGAGAATCCGAACGGGCGATCTACGGCCGCTCGCTCATAAGCCTGACCTGCGAAAAGGCCCGCGGTGCCTCCATAGCAACGGCCATGAGCGCCAAACCGAACGAACTGAAGGAGAGGATAATCATGCTTACAAAGAAAAAGCGCAGCGTCCTCGCGCTCGTCCTCGCCGTGCTGCTCGCCCTCACCGCCACCGCCTGCTCCTTTGCGGGGAGCGAGGACAACGCCAACGCCGGCAGCCTGACGTATAACGAAGACGAGGACTGCTACTACTTCACCTCGCCCGGGGGCGCGGAGTACATCTACATCCGCGGCTGGAACTATGCCGGCGGCAAGTGGGCGCTCGCCAGAAACTGCTGCATCGGCGCCGAGGCTGAAGGCAGGCTCCGTCTGGATAAGGACATGATAGACAAGATCGTCAATTTCAGCATCGATTTCCCCAATGTTGAGGGCGCTCTAAGCCTTAGCGGAAGCATGGACTTTGCTCAAGGCGCAGAGGCCGACAGCTGGGCCTGTGCCCTTGAAACATCCGAGCATATACTTACTCTTGAAAATGAGACGGCGCTCTATATTTTTGGTGCGTCAAAAGACGGCGGGCCCAAGTCCGTGAGCCCGGCCTACTTTGAGAAGCCCGAGCTCATCCCCGACGATGACTACAGCTATTTCTGCGTCACGCTCTGCTTCTCCGCCTCCGCGCCTGAGTACGCGAAGCTCCAACAGCGCGAAGGGCTGCCCTACGGCCGGCTCATATTCGACTACAGCGCGCCCGAAAGCGTCAAATCCATCCTCATCCAGGCCCATCAGCTCACGGACGGCGTCTGGAATACGCTTGACTACACCGTCTATGCCTGCGAGGAAACCGAGGGCAGCATAGCCTTCAATTTCGACACTGAGCGGCGGCGCGCGCTCTACGGCGTGGCCTTCGGCGACGCGGACGAATATGGCTATAAGGCCCTGGACTACGGCCTCTACGGAGGGGTGGCGTCCCGCCTCGGCGGCGAGTTTGAGCTCAACCGCGAGTACCCCGTCGCCAGCGTCTACACCGACAGCGGCAACTCCAACCCCGGCCTCTATCCGGCGCTCACGGGCTCCGACATGACAGACGGCTTCATCGCGTTCACGGTCGCCTTCTGCGACGAGCGCAGCCCGTCCCTGCCCGGCGAGCCCGCCGACCCGGGCCCGCAGGCGACAGGCGAGCCCGCTCCGGAGGCCTCGCCCTCCGCCACGCCCGAGCCGCAGAGCGCGGAGCTCGTCGGCTTCACCGCGTATCCCGGACCCGACGACGTTACATATGATGAAATCCTCAGCCTCTGGGTGCACGACTACGCCGCGAACCTCGTCATGGGCGTGCCCAAGGACGACCCCGCCGGCTGCTCCGGCGTCAGCATAAAGTCGAGCGAGCCCATAAGCATGGCCGTCACAGAACCCGAGAGCATCGTCGCCCGCATTCAGCTCGACTGCCGCCCGCGCGACGCCGAGAAGTTCGCCGAGTTCATGGGCGCCCTCGCCGGCTCCGAGGACACGGGCGGGCTCCTGCTCGACCGCTATATCGGCCTGCAGCTCATGGACGACGGCAGCTGGGAGTGCGTCTGGGCAGGGGAGAGCCTCGAAGGGCTCCAGATGTGGGGCAGCCTCTCGCTCGTGGAATACGGCAGCGAGGACTATATCTCGGAGCTCGCCGCGAGCGGCGCCTCCGACTGGGATATTATCTGGCAGGTCAATTACTTCGAGCTCGAGGACATCTCCGAGGACAGCTGGATGACCCTCCTCGAGGCCCTGGATAACGAGGCCGTCAGCCCCGACAAGGCCGAGGGCATGACGAACGCAGACCAGTATTACCGCGACCTCTGTGTGATGCTCGCGGCCGCCTCCTCCGACGGGGCCTATACCGAGTGGATATGCGACATCCTCGACCGCCAGCGCGAGGCCTCGCCCGACGACTACGAGCGGGCCTATAATACCGCCGTCGAGCTCATCGAGGCGATGGGCCTCGACGATTCAGCCGAAATAATCATCGCGCCCTGAGCCGGCGCGCAGCCGGGACGGCAATGGCCGTCCCGGCTCTTTTATTTTTCCGGAAGCTATAGTATAATGAGGTCAAATCCTGCGATGAAAGCGAGAGAGTGCGATGAAATACGACTTCACATCCATGATAGACCGCCGCGGGCACGACGCCGTCGCCGTCGAGGGCATAGGCGGCCGCTTCTGGGGCAACGAGCCCGCCGCGCCCCACGAGGGCTTCGACGCCATACCCATGTGGGTGGCGGACATGAACTTCGCCACCGTGCCGACCATCCCCGAGGCGATAATCGAGCGCGCGAAGCACCCGCTCTACGGCTACTTTGCGCCCCGGGACGAGTACTTCGACTCCATAATCCGCTGGCAGGAGCGCCGCAACGGCGTCCGGGGCCTCGAGCGGGAGCACATAGGCTACGAAAACGGCGTCCTCGGCGGCGTCGTGAGCGCGCTGAACGCCGTCTGCTCAAAGGGCGACGCCGTGCTGCTGCACTCGCCGACCTATATCGGCTTCACCGGCTCGCTCGGCAACAACGGCTACAAGATGGTGCACAGCGAGCTTGTCCGCGACGAAAACGGCGTCTGGCGCATGGATTTTGAGGACATGGAGCGCAAAATCCGCGAAAACCGGATACACGCCGCCGTCTTCTGCTCGCCGCACAACCCGACGGGCCGCGTCTGGGAGCGCTGGGAGATAGAGCGCTTCATGGCCCTGTGCGAGAAATACGACGTTTTCGTCGTTTCCGACGAGATATGGTCGGATATCATCCTCGCGGGCAGCAAGCACATCCCCACGCAGTCCGTGAGCGAGGACGCAAGGAACCGCACCGTCGCCCTCTACGCGCCGAGCAAGACCTTCAACCTCGCAGGGCTTATCGGCAGCTACCACATAATATACGGCAGATGGCTGCGCGAGCGCGTGGAGAAGGAGTCGAGCCTCCCGCACTACAACGACATGAACGTCCTGAGCATGCACGCGCTTATCGGCGCTTACAGGCCCGAGGGCTATGAGTGGCTGGACGAGCTGCTAGAGGTCATCGGCGGGAATGTGGACTACGCCTGCACCTATATAAACGAGCGCTTCGAGGGCGTCTCCGTCTCAAAGCCGCAGGGCACGTATATGCTCTTCCTCGACTGCGCCGAGTGGTGCGCCGCCCACGATAAAAGCCTCGACGAGCTCATAAAAGCCGGCTGGGACGTCGGCGTCGCCTGGCAGGACGGCCGCGCCTTCTTCGGCAAAAGCCATATCCGCATGAACCTCGCCCTGCCGCTCGAGCGGGTGAAGGAAGCCTTCTCAAGGCTCGACAAATACGTCTTCAACGCCTGAAAAAAGCGCCGCCTCGTGTGAGGCGGCGCATACTTATTTTATCAGCTTCTTCAAATCCTTCTCCGCCGCATCCGGGCAGAGCTCGCGGAGGCGGTTCATAAGCCGCGCATAGCTCTCCTTCGGGTCGCGGGCATACGCCTCGCGGGGCCTTTCGCCGAAGACGCGCTCGGCGAGGTCGTAGCGTGCGAGGCCCCAGCCGTAGGGCCGGCCGTGCTTATCGCGCAGATACTCGAAGCCCGTGACCGTGACGTAGCACTGCATCTGCAGCCGCGTGAGGCAGCCCTCGAAGCCCTTGTCCACGCCCGAGGCCGCGCGCAGCTCGCGCGTGAGGAGCGGGCCGAATTTCGTGAGCGCGTCGATGAGCGCCTTGTCGCGGTAATTCGCGAGGCCGTCCTCCCAGCGCGCGTCGAAGTCGTAGCCGTCGCGGCGGTAATTGGCAAGATCGGGGTAGAATTCCATCGAGCAGAGGCCCGCCTTGCCCGCGAAGAGCTTGGCATAGGCCACCTTCCCGCGCGCGGCGACGTCCATGCGCCACTCCCAGGGCCCGTCGACGCCGTCCGCGAACCAGTACCCCGGCGGCGTCATGTCCTCGACGGAAAAGCCCGGCACGCCGCTCTCAAAGAAGGGCAGCAGCCCAAGCTCCTCCGCCGCGCGCTCGAGGGATTCAACTCCGTTTATCTGCATAAGACCATCTCCAAATCAATTTGGCCAGACAAAGCTCTCCGCCAACGCGAGGACGTCCTCGCGCGTGAACATATTCGCCGCCAGCGAGAGCTTCCACACGACCGGGCTCTCCGGCCGCGTCAGAAAAACCGTGTGGTAGTCGCTCTGAAAGCTCATCGTCTCAAAGTCGACGTCCAGCCCCTGCTGCCAGAGCGCGTCAAAGTCCGCGCCGACATAGAGGTCCGCGTACTCACGGCACACATACGCGCCCTCGCCGAGCCCGGCGGCGCTCTGCATATCACTGCACCAGTGGTGATTGCCGAAGATATAATCGCCGTTGTCCGATATTTTCTCGGGGCTGAATTTGTCCGCCGCCAGCGCAGTCACGCTCGCCGCCGGCGCGGTCACGGCGAGCGCCCCGCTGCCATAGCCGCCGAAGGCCGTCTCCGCTGAGACCCAGCCGCCGTAATCGCCATAGCCGCGGGAAAACTCGCCCATATCGACGCCCTCGGGCGCGGCGAACTCCGCGCGCGAGGCCTCCGCGCCTGTCTCATAGCTGTGAACGCAGAGCGAGGCGTACTCGGCGTAATCTGATTCATCGTTTATAACTATCGGCCAGTCGTTCCTCGGCCGCACGGGTACTCGCCCGCCGTCCTCTAAGATGAAGGCAAAGACTGCGTCCTTCACGACCCGGCCCTCATCGTCTAGGGTATAGCCCTCGTCCACAAGCTCCGGCCTGTCCGGCGTGAGGCGGTATTCGGCGCTGTAGAACTCGACCACGCGGGCCGGTATCGGGACCACTGCGTTCATCTCAAGCTCAAGGCCCGTCAGCCCGCTTTCGAGCGTATTCCAGAGCAGCCAGTCATCCTGAGAATAATCCGCCACACAAGCCAGCACATAGTCGAGCACGTCCTGCGGAATATACGAGACATCACAGTCTATTTCGACGTCCTCCGGCGCGAACTCCGGGGCGGTGCGGTTTAGGTATTCCAGATACAGCCTGTCCGCCGCCGCGTCCATGCCGCCGTAATCCTCAATATAGCCCTCGCTGAGGCGGCCGATGAACTCGCCGTCGAGGTAGAACGCATAGATTGCGCCGCCCTCCCAGCCCTCGGGCGCTTCCGCCTCAGCGTACTCCAGCCCGTCCGCGAGAGTGCCCGCCGGGCTGCCCTCAGGGGCGCTCTCCGGCGCGTCCTCCGCGCCCGTGAAGGTGCAGGCGGAGACGGCGAGGGCGAGAACCACGACCGCCGCGAGCGCCGGGATGTGCGAGCGGGAGAAGCGGGCTATGCGCCCTATGCGCTCCTTTATCGCGCGCTTGCCGCTTGACATGGTGGTGGCCGCCTCGAGCAGTCCGGCGCGGCGGCCGCGGTCTATGAGATCTATTAGCGCGCCGCCGTATTCCGCCCGGCGCTCCGGGCCCAGGCGCTTCACGCAGCTCTCGTCGCAGGCGAGCTCGCAGTCTCGCCGTGACAGATACGCCGCGAGCCAGACGAAGGGGTCGAACCAGTAGACGCACAGCAGCGCGCACCTGAGCAGCGCCCAGATGTGGTCGCCGTGGCGGAAGTGCGTCTCCTCATGCAGCACGGCCATGCGCGTGCGCTCCGGCGTCTCCAGCGCGGCGGGCGTCAGATAGATTGCGGGCCTGAAAACCCCGGCGAGGCAGGGCGTGGGCAGCCCGTCCGCCAGATACACGGGCATCGCGGCGAAGTCGAGCTCCAGCCGCCTCCGGCTCCGCTTCAGCGCGCGGTACATCGCGGCGTTGCGCAGCGCGATGAACGCGGCCAGCGCACCGGCGCCGCATATCCACGCCGCGCGCAGCACACGCGGCAGGTCAAGCGAAAGTTCCGCATCCGGCGGCGTAATCTGCGAGCCGGAGCTCGCCGTATCCTGCGCGCCCTCAGGCCGCGTAACCTCCGCGGCGGGCGGATTATCGCCGGGAACATAGTCGAAACCCTCAGAAAAATCAGCGCCGGGCCGGGCTATCTCCGCGGCGAGCCTGTCCGGCAGCGCGCCGCCGAGATTCGCGACGCTCACCGGGCTCGGCACGAGCGAAAAGGGCAGCATCAGCCGCAGCGCGGCCGTGAGCCAGAGCGCGTATATGAGCCTCGCGC
>DVKN01000245.1 GCA_018716005.1 Candidatus Scatomorpha stercoravium | reverse complement strand
CCAGACGGTCATGCCCAGCTCCTCGTAGTTGAACTGCGTTATGAGCGCCTGGGCGCTCTTGCTCGAGCCCATGGCTCCGTATTTGAAGTAGAGCTTAGCCATTTTGTCCCCCTGATACGTGCGCGTTTATGCGCTCTATGAGCATATCCATAGCCACGAGATTGTGTCCGCCCTCCGGAACGATTATGTCCGCGTTGCGCTTGCTCGGCTCGACGTACATCTCGTGCATGGGCTTGACCGTCGTGAGGTACTGGTCGACGACGCTCTGCAGGCTGCGGCCGCGGTCGCGCACGTCGCGGACTATGCGCCGGAGTATGCGCACGTCGGCGTCCGTGTCGACGAAAATCTTGATGTCCAGGAGCTCGCATAGCCCCGGGTCCTGGAAAATCAGTATGCCCTCGACGATTATGACCGGCGAGGGGTTCACGAGCACCGTCTTGTCCGAGCGGTTGTGGACGGTGTAGTCGTAGACGGGGCAGCGCACGCTGCGCCCGGCGCGCAGCTCCCTGAGGTCGCGCAGCATGCGCTCGGTGTCGAAGGCGTCGGGGCAGTCGTAGTTGAGCTTCGCGCGCTCCTCGTACGTCATGTCGTTGTGCGCCTTGTAGTAGTTGTCGTGATAGATAACGCTGACGTTGTCGGCAAAGCGCTGCTGCAATCGGCGCGTTATCGTAGTCTTGCCGCTGCCGGTGCCGCCGGCGATGCCGATGGTCATAACCTTCCCCATATTTCGAGCCCCCTTTTCGACAATTTTAACACACATGCGCGGGGGATGCAATTTAAAAACGAAAAAGCCCGAAGATTGACAGAAATCTCCGGGATATGATACAATTGAATCCCACGCAGGTGGGGGAAGAGGCGCTGCACATTCGGCAGGCGGTTTGGCCAAAACCTCCGAAAGGAGGTGAGGCACGTGACTTTGACTTTTCATATTGGTGATTACACGATAGTCATCAGAGTCTGGAAACGTAAGAACCGCCACTCGGCCAAGTGACGGTTCTTGTAGTCATTACATCAACTAAACTTGGGTGAGCCAAACCGCTTGTCGCAGCGTCTCTTTCCATATACATTATACCCGCCTTTATACGCCCTGTCAAGCGGATAAGGGCCGCCGCCCGGGCGATTGCGAATTTACTTTTCGCTCGCGCCGTGTTATCCTATACTTAATCTTAAATAACGGAGGTAATCCTATGCCTACCCCTCACAACAGCGCGAATAAGGGCGATTTCGCGAAGACCGTGCTCATGCCGGGCGACCCGCTGCGCGCGAAGTACATAGCCGAGACCTTTCTCGAGAACCCCGTGCTCGTAAATAACGTCCGCGGCGTCCAGGGCTACACCGGGCTCTGGAAGGGCGCGCGCGTCTCCGTCATGGCGAGCGGCATGGGCATACCCAGCATCGGGATTTACAGCTGGGAGCTCTACAACAGCTACGACGTCGAGAACATCATCCGCGTCGGCTCCGCGGGCGGCATATCCGACGAGCTGCGGCTGCGCGACGTCGTCTGCGCCCTCGGCGCCTGCACGGACTCCAACTTCGCCCACCAGTTCGGCCTCAAGGGGACCTTCGCGCCGATAGCGGACTGGACGCTCCTGAAGACCGCCGCCGAATGCGCCGCCGCGCGCGGCATAGAGGTCAAGGCCGGCAACGTCATGAGCAGCGACAACTTCTACAACGACGGCGGCGACGGCCACGACCAGTGGAAGAGGATGGGCGTCCTCGCCGTGGAGATGGAGGCCGCGGGCCTCTACATGACCGCCGCCCGCTGCGGGAAGAGGGCGCTCTGCCTGTGCACCATAAGCGACCACATCTACCGCCCCGAGGAGCTCACGCCCGAAGAGCGCGAGCGCAGCATGAACGACATGATAGAGATAGCGCTCGACACGGCGGCGGAAATGGACAGGGCCTGAGCGTTTGCTCAAGTTCACAAATTGGACGCGGAAAATTTACACGGGATGTTGTCGGATTTTACTTGAACGATACGGCGAATGATGGTATAATCCCTATGATGCCAAGAAGGCGTCAAATTCCGAATCTCATTTTGAAACGGAGGATACATACGAAATGAAGAAGTTTCTTGCACTGCTTCTCGCGCTCGTGATGGTCTTCGCGCTGGCTGCCTGCGGCGGCGAAGGCGAGACCACGACGACCGAGCCCCCCGCGGACGACACCACCGCCCCCGTGGACGACACCACCGCTCCCGAGGAGCCCGACGCCCTCGATCCCAACGACATCGAGGACAACATCGAGGCCGAGAGCTATGAGATAGCTTTCGTCACCGACGTGGGCGCCCTGCACGACAAGTCCTTCAACGAGGGCACCTGGAACGGCGTCAAGCTCTACGCCGCCCAGAACGACAAGACCTACAAGTACTATCAGCCCGCCAACGACGCTGACGCGACCGACGAGGACCGCTTCGAGGCCATGAGCCAGGCCGTCGCCAACGGCGCGAAGGTCGTTGTCTGCGCCGGCTACCTCCAGGAGGCCGCCATCCGCCGCGCCGCGATTGAGTTCCCGGACGTACACTTCGTGTTCATCGACGGCTACTCCCTGACTGAGGATCCCGATAATCCGGATGCCGCCGTGCTGACCAACGTCGCCGGCGTCAACTTCAACGAAGAGCAGTGCGGCTATCTCGCCGGCTACGCTGTCGTCAAGGAAGGCTTCACCCAGCTCGGCTTCTCCGGCGGCGGCGGCGGCACGAACGCTGCCTGCTGCCGTTACGGCTACGGCTACCTCCAGGGCGCTTCCGCCGCTGCTGAGGAAATGGGCGTCGATGTCACCGTCAACTACTCCTGGCAGTACGGCGGCGCCTTCCAGGCCAGCCCCGAGCTGCAGAGCATGATCGCCGGCTGGTACACCAACGGCACCGAGATCGTCTTCGCCTGCGGCGGCAGCATGTTCTCCTCCATCACGTCCGCTGCCTCCGCCAACGACGGCTGGGTCATCGGCGTCGACGTCGACCAGAGCAGCCAGAGCGACACCGTCGTGACCTCCGCCATGAAGGGCATCGACCAGGCCGCTATCCTCTGCCTGGGCCACCACTATGACGGCACCTGGGAAGAGGTCGGCGGCAAGACCACGACCCTCGGCGCCGCTCAGGACGCCGTCGGCCTGCCCACCGACACCTGGAGCCTCGAGAACTTCTCCGTCGAGGAGTACGAGACCCTCTTCGCCTCCATCAAGGACGGCAGCCTTGTCATCGACGCCGAGTACCCGGTCGACGACTCCGGCATGGACAACGCCGATTCCCTGAACGGCGAGCTGCCCAACATCACCATCAACGTCATCTAATCGGCCAAGGCCGGACAATTGAGGACAGCCCTCCGGGGCTGTCCTTTTTTATATGCGAAAGCCACAAGGTTCTTGTTTTTCCGCCGGATTTAAAGTATAATGGAAATAATCACGAAAAGGGGGGCGGTTCGGTGGCTGCACAGCCGGAATACATCATAGAGATGCTCCACATCACCAAGGAGTTCCCGGGCATCATAGCCAACGACGACATTACCCTGCAGCTCAGGCGGGGCGAAATCCACGCCCTGCTCGGCGAGAACGGCGCGGGCAAGAGCACGCTCATGAGCGTCCTCTTCGGCCTCTACCAGCCGGAGCAGGGTATAATCAAGAAGAACGGCGAGGAGGTTAGGATAAAGGACCCCAACGACGCCACGGCGCTGCATATAGGCATGGTGCACCAGCACTTCAAGCTGGTCGACGTGTTCACGGTGCTGGACAACATCATCCTCGGCGCGGAGACGACGAAGCTGGGCTTCATCCAGAAGAAGGAGGCCCGCAAGCGCGTGGAGGAGCTCTCGGAGCGCTACGGCCTCAAGGTCGACCTCGACGCCAAGGTCGAGGACATCACCGTCGGTATGCAGCAGCGCGTCGAGATACTGAAGATGCTCTACCGCGACAATGAGATACTCATATTCGACGAGCCCACCGCCGTCCTCACCCCGCAGGAGATTGAGGAGCTCATGGCGACGATGCGCGAGTTCGCGCGCGAGGGCAAGAGCATACTCTTCATCTCGCACAAGCTCAACGAGATTATGGAGGTCTCCGACCGCGTCACCGTCCTCCGCCGCGGCAAGTGCATAGGCACGGTCAACACGAAGGACACGAACCAGCAGGAGCTCTCCAACATGATGGTCGGCCGCCCCGTCCAGCTCGTCGTCGAGAAGGGCCCGGCCAAGCCCGCGGACACCGTGCTCGAGGTGCGCGGCCTGCACGTGCCCAGCCACCTGCACAAGCGCGACGCGGTGAAGGGCGTGAGCTTCGACGTGCGCCGCGGCGAGATAGTCTGCATCGCCGGCATAGACGGCAACGGCCAGACGGAGTTCATCGGCGGCCTCACCGGCCTCGACAAGGTCTCCGGCGGCAGCATAAAGCTCTGCGGCCAGGACATCACCCACGCGAATATCAGGAAGCGCGGCGAGAACATGAGCCACATACCCGAGGACAGGCACAAGCACGGCCTGATACTCGACTTCACGCTCGAGCAGAACCTGGTGCTGCAGCGCTTCCGCGAGCCGCCCTTCGAGCATCTGGGCATCATCAATAACGGCGAGGTCCGCAAGTACGCCGAGCGGCTTATCGAGGAGTACGACGTCCGCTCCGGCCAGGGCCCGGTCACCGTCGCGCGCAGCATGTCCGGCGGCAACCAGCAGAAGGCGATTATCGCCCGCGAGCTCGACCGCAACAAGCCCCTCGTCGTCGCCGTG
>DVKN01000244.1 GCA_018716005.1 Candidatus Scatomorpha stercoravium | reverse complement strand
AAAAACTCAGGGAAATCATAGCCCGCTGCGACGCCCTCGCGCGGGAGCTGGAAAAGCCGGAAATTTACTCCGACGCCGCGGCCTACGCGCGCATAGCGAAGGAGCTCAAGGAGCTCGAGCCCGTCGCGGCGGCGGCGCGGGACTATTTCGCCGCGCTCGAGAGGGCGGGGGAGGCCGAGACGCTCTTCGACGACCCCGAGCTCGGCGCGCTGGCCCGCGAGGAGCACGCCGAGGCCGAGGCCGAGGCCGAGCGCCTCGTCGCCGGGATAAAGGAGCTGCTCGTGCCCCGCGACCCGGACGACGACCGCAACGTCATAATTGAGATACGCGCCGGCGTCGGCGGGGAGGAGAGCGCGCTCTTCGCGCACAGCCTCTACAGGATGTATTCCATGTACGCTGAGGCCCGCCGCTGGAAGGTCTCCGTCGCGAACGCGAACCAGACGGAGCTCGGCGGCATAAAGGAGATTAGCTTCACGGTCGAGGGCCACGGGGCCTGGTCGCGCTTCAAGTTCGAGAGCGGCGTCCACCGCGTGCAGCGCGTGCCGGAGACCGAGGCCGGCGGGCGCATACACACGTCCACAGCCACCGTCGCCGTGCTGCCCGAGCTCACGGACGTGGAGATAAACATCGACCCCGGCGATTTGCAGATAGACACCTACCGCTCCTCCGGCGCGGGAGGCCAGCACGTAAACAAGACGGAGAGCGCCATACGCATAACCCATCTGCCCACGGGCACGGTGGTCGAGTGCCAGGACGAGCGCAGCCAGTATAAGAACAAGGACCGCGCTATGAAAATACTCGCCTCGCGCCTCTATGAGGCCGAGCGGGCGCGGCAGCTGAGCGAGCGCGCCGCCGAGCGCAAGAGCCAGGTCGGCTCCGGAATGCGCAACGAGCGCATCAGGACCTATAACTTCCCGCAGGGCCGCGTGACCGACCACCGGATAGGCCTCACGCTCTATAAGATAGACCGGATAATGGACGGCGAGCTCGACGAGCTCATCGACGCCCTGGCCGCCGCGGCGAGGGCGGGCGAGCTGGGAGGATCGGAGGCTGGCGATGAAGACTGAGATAATTACCGCCGGGAACATTTCCCGCGCGGCGGAGATAATTTCCCGCGGCGGCCTCGTCGCCGTGCCGACGGAGACCGTATACGGCCTCGCCGCAAACGGGCTCGGCCGCGGGGCGGTGGAGCGAATCTATGCCGTCAAGGGCCGCCCCGAGGTGAAGCCGCTGAGCCTCATGGTCCACGGCCCGGAGGCGATGGAGCGCTGCTGGATAAGCGTGCCGCCCCAGGCCCCCGGCCTCGCCGCGGATTTCTGGCCCGGCCCGCTCACCATAATCGGCGAGAGCCGCGCGGAGATACCCGAGATAGTCCGCGCCGGCGGCGCGACCGTGGGCCTCCGCTGCCCCGACCACCCGCTGACGCTCGAGCTGCTCCAAAAATGCGCCCTGCCGCTCGCCGCGCCGAGCGCGAACCCCTCGGGCGCGCCCAGCCCCAAGACGGCGAGTGACGTCCTCGCCTATTTCGACGGCAAAATCGACGCCGTGATTGACGGCGGCGAGTGCGGCATAGGGACGGAGTCTACCATAATCACGCTCGCGTCGGAGCCCTTCGCCATACTGCGGCAGGGCGCGCTCGCGCCGGAGGAAATCTCCGCGCGGCTCGCGGCGGATATGTACATAATCGGCCTCACCGGCGGCTCCGGAACGGGGAAGACGACGGCGCTCGAGGCGCTCGAGGGCCTCGGCGCGCTGTGCATTTACGCGGACGAGGTCTACCATGAGCTCACGCGCTCGAGCGCGGCCATGCGCGCGGAGCTGACGGCGCGCTTCGGCGAGGTGTACCGGGACGGCGAGCTCGACCGGAAGGCCCTCGGCGAGATAGTCTTCACCGACGCCGCGGCCCTCGGCGAGCTCAACGCGATAACGCACAAATACGTGACGGAGGAGCTCAAGCGCCGCCTGCGCGAATACGCCATGGCGGGCGGGCGGCTCGCCGCCATCGACGCCGTCGGCATATTCGAGGCCGGCATAGACCGGCTCTGCGCCGCCGTCTTCGGCATAACCGCGCCGGAGGAGCTGCGCTGCGAGCGGATAATGGTCCGCGAGGGAATAGCGCGCGAGTATGCGCTCAAGCGCATAAGGGCCCAGCGCGGGGACGAATACTATGAGAGCGTATGTACCGCGTGCATAAGGAACGACGGCACGCGCGAAGAATTCCGCGGCAAATGCCTTGCCGCGTTCACGGAGGCTATCAAAAATGGAAGAAAAGAAAGATTACCGCGCCGAGCTCTTCTATGAGCCCAAGAACGGCTACGACACCCTCTCCGACGCCGGCCGCGAGGCCCTCGAGGCCTACTGCGAGGAGTATAAGCGCTACCTCGACGTCTCCCGCACGGAGCGCGAGAGCGTCGCGAACGCCATCGCCCTCGCCGAGGAGAAGGGCTTCACCGAGCTCGTCCCGGGCATGGAGCTCAAGCCGGGCGACCGCGTCTACTACTCCAACCGCGGCAAGGCCCTGCTGCTCGCCGTGATGGGCGAGGAGCCCATGAGCGCCGGCGCGGTCATAACCGCCGCCCACGTCGACTCCCCGCGCCTCGACCTCAAGCAGCTGCCGCTCTATGAGGACAGCGAGATAGCGTTCTTCAAGACGCACTACTACGGCGGCATCAAGAAGTACCAGTGGACGGCCATCCCCCTAGAGCTGCACGGCGTCGTCGCGCTCAAGAGCGGCGAGACGGTGGACGTCTGCATCGGCCGCGACAGGGCCGAGCCCGTCCTCTACGTCAGCGACCTGCTGCCGCATCTGGCCGGCGAGCAGATGGCGAAGAAGATGTCCGAGGGCATCAAGGCCGAGAGCATGAACATCTTCGCCGGCTCCGCGCCCTATGCGGACGAGGGCAAGGACCGCGTGAAGCTCGCCGTCATGGCCATACTCAACAGCAGCTACGGCATTACCGAGGCCGACCTCATCTCCGCCGAGCTCTACGCCGTGCCTGCCTTCGACGTGCGCGACACGGGCCTCGACCGCAGCCTCATCGGCGCCTACGGCCACGACGACCGCGTCTGCGCCTTCGCCGAGCTCAAGGCCATACTCGAGCTGGGCACGCCCCGCCGCACCGCCGTCTGCATCCTCGCCGACAAGGAGGAGACGGGCTCCGACGGCGTCTCCGGAATGCAGAGCGAGGCCTTCGAGTGGTTCATGGGCAAGCTCTGCCGGGCCGACGGCAGCGAGCTGGGCGACTGCTTCGCGAAGAGCGTGTGCATCAGCGCCGACGTCACCGCCGCCTTCGACCCGAACTACCCCGACGTCAGCGAGAAGCGCAACGCCGCGAAGCTCAACTACGGCGTCGGGCTGTGCAAGTTCACCGGCGCGCGCGGCAAGTCCGGCACGAACGACGCCTCCGCCGAGCTCGTCGCCTGGCTGCGCCGCGTCCTCGACGACGCGGGCGTCCAGTGGCAGATGACCGAGCTGGGCAAGGTCGACCAGGGCGGCGGCGGCACCGTCGCCAAGTTCATGGGCAACCGCAATATCGACACCATCGACGCCGGCGTCCCCGTCATAAGCATGCACGCCCCCTACGAGGTGGTCTCCAAGTACGACTGCTACATGACCTACCTCTGCATGAAGGCCGTATACGAAGCGTAAAAGCAAAGTCCCGGGATTCCAAGGAAGCCCGGGACTTGTTTTGCGTATGTACTCAGATGAACTTCTGCACCAGCACCAGCAATATGACGCCGGGTATGCCCAGCACGCCGGCCACGACGGCGTTCAGGGCGTTTATGCCGAGCTCGAGGTCGAAGAAGCCGCCGATGAAGTTGAAGACGAAGAGCAGCACGAGGCCGCTTATCATGTTCAGCAGCAGCTTGAATATGAGCTTGAGCGGGGCGCGCAGTATTGTGAGCAGCAGCCAGAGCAGCAGCACGCATACGGCTATCACGACCACGGTCGCGACGGATTCGGGGATGGCGATGGGCATGGTTGACCTCCTCAAAGGAAGAATGATTTTACCGCCTTTACGGCGTAGTTATAGCGGCTCTGGAGGGCGCTAATCTCGTATATGCAGGCCTCCAGGGCGGCGCCGTCGGTGACGGCGTTGAAGCGGCTGTAGGTCTCGTCGAGGCGCGCGCGCACGTCGGCGAGCTCTCCGAGCGCCTTATCGTATTCGGCGGCGCGGGCCTTTCTCTCGCTGCGTTTGGACAAGGTTATCAACTCCTCGTCCATATTGTATTCCGCGCGCGCGGGTTTTAAACATCAGCTCTGACGCGGAAAATGGCGAAAAGTTCCTCTCATAATCCGCGCGCCGCGGCGCACAATACACTCGGACACAGCGAAAGGCGCGGCGGAGCCGAGACAGAAATAAAGCTCAAGGCCGGTGCCGGACGCGCAAAAGCGTCATACGGCGGATGGCCGCCCGAATGGGCCGCCGTCGGACGGGTGAGCCTGCCGGAGAGGCGGGCGAACGTCCCAAGCCGACTTGCTGGGTCAAGCGCCGGGATACCGGGGCGGCGGGGGTTTTCACGCCCCCGCTTTTTTCTTTGCCCGCAATGACTTGAAAAAAGCGGCGAAATAATATATAGTATACTGGAACGATTATCGAACAACATCTTGCGTGAGGCAGGTAAAGCGTTACATGGCAAAAAGGACAAACCCCGAATACGGCAACGACTCCATCGCCCAGCTCAAGGGCGCGGACAGGGTGCGCAAGCGCCCGGCGGTCATTTTCGGCTCGGACGGCCTCGAGGGCTGCGAGCACGCGGTCTTCGAGATACTCTCGAACTCCATAGACGAGGCCCGGGCCGGAAACGGCAACATTATAACACTGACTCGCTATCTCGACAAGAGCATAGAGTGCGAGGATTTCGGCCGAGGCTGCCCGGTTGACTGGAACCCCACGGAGCAGCGCTGGAACTGGGAGCTCGTCTTCTGCGAGCTCTACGCGGGCGGCAAATACAAGAATAACGACGGCGGCGACTACGAGTACTCCCTCGGCCTGAACGGCCTCGGCAGCTGCGCCACGCAGTACGCGAGCGAATACATGGACGTCACCGTCCGCCGCGACGGGAAGAAGTACACGCTCCACTTCGAGAAGGGCGAGATCGTCGGCGAGATGAAGACGGAGCCCGCAGACCGGAAAAAGACCGGCACGGACATCCGCTGGCGGCCCGACCTCGAGGTCTTCACGGACATAGACATCCCGCTCGACTACTACCGCGACACGCTCCGCCGCCAGGCCGTTGTGAACGCGGGCGTCACCTTCCGCCTCCGCAGCGAGGTGGCGGCGGGGAAGTTCGAGACGGAGGACTTCCTCTACGAGAACGGCATCCTCGACTATGTCGGCGAGATAGCCGGGGAGGAGACGCTCTCGGCCCCGTATTTCATCCAGGCCGAGCGCCGCGGCCGCGACAGGGCGGACAAGCCCGAGTATAAGGTCAAGCTCTCGGCGGCCTTCTGCTTTTCGCGGCAGGTGAGCCTCATTGAATACTACCACAACAGCTCCTGGCTCGAGCACGGCGGCGCGCCGGAGAAGGCCGTGCGCAGCGCCTTCGTCTCCGCCGTGGACGGCTGCATCCGCAAGGCCGGGAAGTACCAGAAGAACGAGAGCAAGATAACCTTCCAGGACGTCGCGGACTGCCTCGTGCTGGTGACGAACTGCTTTTCCACTCAGACGAGCTATGAGAACCAGACCAAGAAGGCCATAACGAACCGCTTCATCCAGGAGGCGATGACGGACTTCCTCCGCTCGCAGCTGGAGATATATTTCATCGAGCACAAGGCGGAGGCCGACCGCGTGGCCGACCAGGTGCTTATAGACAAGCGCTCGCGCGAGCAGGCCGAGAGCTCCCGGCTGAACATCAAGAAGAAGCTCACCGGCAGCATGGACATCTCCAACCGCGTCCAGAAGTTCGTCGACTGCCGGAGCCGCGACGTCTCGAAGCGGGAGATATACATCGTCGAGGGCGACAGCGCCATGAGCTCCTGCAAGATGAGCCGCGACGCCGAGTTCCAGGGCATCATGCCCGTGCGCGGCAAGATATTGAACTGCCTCAAGGCCGATTACAGCCGCATCTTCAAAAGCGACGTCATAACCGACCTCGTCAAGGTCCTCGGCTGCGGCGTGGAGACGCAAAAGCACGTCAAGGAGCTGCCCGCCTTCGAGCTGGACAACCTGCGCTGGAGCAAGATTATAATCTGCACCGACGCGGACGTCGACGGCTTCCAGATTCGCACGCTCATACTCACGATGCTCTACCGCCTCACGCCGACGCTCATAAAGGAGGGCTACGTGTACATAGCTGAAAGCCCGCTATATGAGATAGAGTCCGGCGGCAAGACCTGGTTTGCGTACTCCGACCGCGAAAAGGCGCAGATAGTCGAGGGGCTGCACGGCGCGAAGGCCGGCATCAACCGCTCCAAGGGCCTCGGCGAGAACGACCCGGAGATGATGTGGCTCACCACCATGAACCCGGAGACGCGGCGGCTTATCCGCGTCATGCCCGAGGACGCCGAGCGCACGGCACAGGTCTTCGACCTGCTGCTGGGCGACGACCTCCAGGGCAGGAAAAGGCACATATCCGAATTCGGCAGCCAGTATCTGGACCTGGCTGACATATCCTGAGGGGGCTTACATATGAATCTCAAAACAACGCGCAGGCTCGTGACGATAGGCTTCACCGTCTGTATTTTCACCAGCTTCATCGGCATATTTTTCGGCGCCGGGAACCCCGAGCTTTCGAACTATATGCTGACCGCGGGCGTGATTTCGCTGCTCTTCACCGCGGCGATAATCATGAAGTGGGCGCGCTGCCCCTGGTGCGGCGGCTCGCTGCTGCGCAAGTTCTTCAAGCTTGAGGTCTGCCCGCACTGCCACCGTAATCTCGAGACGGGCAAGAAGAAAAAGGGCCACGGCGGCAGGGGAAGGAAATAAATGGCTCGTAAAAGCAAGAAAGCATCCGAAACGCAAAAGAGGGGCGCGGCGGCCGAAAACGTCATGGGCCTGAGGGCGGAGGTGCTCGAGCAGCCGATAACCGAGACGCTTGAGACCAACTATATGCCCTACGCCATGAGCGTGATAGTCTCCCGCGCCATACCCGAGATAGACGGCTTCAAGC
This sequence comes from Candidatus Scatomorpha stercoravium, assembly GCA_018716005.1. Classification (GTDB taxonomy): domain Bacteria; phylum Bacillota; class Clostridia; order Oscillospirales; family Oscillospiraceae; genus Scatomorpha; species Scatomorpha stercoravium. Next base: position 184 of record DVKN01000244.1, on the reverse strand, counting down.
CCAGCCACCGCAAGCTGCTCTACACCATGTACAAGATGGGGCTTTTGAGCGGCGCGCGCACGAAGAGCGCCAACATCGTCGGCCAGACCATGCGGCTCAACCCGCACGGCGACGCGGCCATATACGAGACGATGGTGCGCCTCACGCGCGGCTGCGAGGCGCTGAACGCGCCCTTCGTGGACAG
>DVKN01000243.1 GCA_018716005.1 Candidatus Scatomorpha stercoravium | reverse complement strand
CTCCCTCTCGCCGTCAGGCGAGAAATATTGGTGAGGATGGGTGGTTTGTACAACCCACGTTTTCGCAGACCGGCACGCAAGGGCGGGCGGGGACGCCCGCCCCTACAACGCGAGTGGGACGGGTGCGAAATATATGCCGCCGAGCGTATACGTATCGTCACACACGATATGATGCGAGGTGGGTATCGTTATACCTACGTTTTCCGTTGTCCCACGGAAGGGTCGTCGAGAACGCCGACCCCTACGGTTGGTAGGTAAACGGACGTTTCAGCAACCATATGACGCCGTCGCAAGCGGCAACCCGCGGGTCGTCGAGGACGCCGCCCCTTACGGGGTGGTTTTTGACCTTTCCCGACCGCTCACACCCCCTGGCTCCATAAGACCCCGGGGGGTAAAAAGACGAAAAAGCCAAAAAGGGGGGTGGCTCCATAAGACCCCGGGGGCGGAAAAGACTAAAAAGCCAAAAAGGGTGGCGCGGGGGCTTTTACGCCTTTTAGGCTTTTTCGTACCGGGTCCGTGTTTAGCCACCCCCATGCGTATACCCACGTAAGGGCGGGCGGGGACGCCCGCCCCTACAGGCACCCCATAACGCATAACAAAGCCGCCCGGTGGGTTACCGGGCGGCTTACGTTATCTAATTACCCAACGCACGCGGTCATTTCACGGGTTTCCGGCGGTCGATGATGTAGCTCTTGACGGCTACGATAATGAGGAAGGCGATGCCGAGGTAGCCGGTGTAGGGGTAGATGGTGCCGACGAGGACGTCGAAGGGCAGGAGGCCGCCGAGGAGGGCTACTATGCCGAGGACGATGACGATAATCTTGTGCTTCGTCGTACCCTCCTTGCCGAGCTTGTTGGCGGTGACCCAGAGCATGGGCGCGGCGGTGGAGAATATCTCGCCGATGATGATTATGGAGAAGATGCCGCCGAAGAGCGGGGAGATGAAGTCGGCGAGGTAGAGTATGGGGATGTCGAGCGTGGAGGTGTGCTCGATGTCGCAGAGCATGGCGAGGCTGACGCAGATAGCGGCCAGCATCAGCAGGACGCCGCCGAAGATGGCGCCGAGCTGCACCTCGCGCTTGCTGCGCGCGCCCTGGCCCATGCCGTTGAAGAAGGGGACGGAGCCGGTGGCGTTATAGGCGACGTAGAGGAGGCCGGCTATCCACCAGGCCGGGGCCGCCTGCTTGTCGGCGAGGCCCTCTACGTTCGCGAGCGCGTCGCCCACGCCGGCGAGGTTGCCGCCCTGGGTGAAGAGGGTGTAGATGGCGATAATCATCGTGAAGATGATGGTGAAGGGCCCGAGGCAGCCGATGATGTCTATGAGCTTCTGGAGGCCCAGCAGCACGCTCAGCGTGGCGAGCACGGCCATCGCGACGGAGCCGACCCAGGTGGGCAGGCCGAAGTACTGGTGCACGGTGGCGCCCGCGCCGGAAATCATGGTGACGACGACGCAGAAGAGGAAGAAGGGGATGAACCACTCGAAGAATATGCCGAGGTACTTGCCGCAGTAATAGCGGAAGGGGCTGAAGTCCTTCTCGTCCTTGTGGTCGAAGCCGCGGCCCATGAAGACCGCGCCGCTCCAGGAGAAGAGGAACATGCTGATAAGCGCGCCCGCCACGCCCCAGAGGCCGAAGGAGGTGAAGAACTGCATTATCTCCTGGCCGGAGGCGAAGCCGGAACCAATCATGAAGGCGATGAACGCGCCCGCGTACTTGATTACGGTCCAGATGTGTACTTTCTTTTCTTCCATAGCTATACTCCTCCCTTTCGGGGATTATATCGCCGCCGCCCTCAGAGGAGATCCTCGGCTGCGGAGAGCAGCTCGATGAGGCGGTCGATATCCTTGTGGATGTTGAGGCGCACGCCGTTCTTCCCGAGGCCCTCGTAGCCCTCGCAGGTGATGGCGCGGATGCCGGCCCTTTCGAGCACGGCGCAGAGGTCGACGCTCTCGTCGTCGGTGTAGAGCATGGTTATGGGCACGCTCATGCAGGTCTCGGCGTATTTGAGCTTTTTGAGCGAGGCGAGCATACGCGGCTTATCCGCGGCGACCCTCTCGCGGCACTGCCCGGCCCAGTCGTGGCGTATGAGCTCCTCGGCTATGCGTCCGGCGAGCTCGTTCTTGGAGTAGGGGACGTTCACCTTCCCCGCCGCGGCAATGACCGCGGGGTGGGCGAGGATATAGCCGAGGCGTATGCCGGCCGCGCCCATGCCCTTGGAGAAGGTGCGCATGACGGCGAGGTTGTCGTACTTCCCGACGAGATGCATCGCGCTCTCCTCGGGCGGCATATAGTCGCCGTAGGCCTCGTCCAGGACGACAAAGCTGTCAAGCTCGCGGGCGAGGGAGACAATCCGCTCCGCGTCGGCGAGGGGGATGACCTGGCCGGTGGGGTTGTTGGGGTTATCGATATAAATGTACGCGCCGGGGTTCGCCCTCATGGCCTCGAGGAACTCGCCGAGGTCGAAGGCGTAATTGCGCTCGGGCCGGAGATACACGGGCCGGTAGAGCGTCTCATAGGTGACGAAGTCGTCCACCACGGCGGAGAACTGCGGCGCGAGGCCGAGCACCACCTTGCCGGGGCAGAGCACCATGCGGTTGAGGGCCAGGATGGCGCCTATCGAGCCGCAGGTGAGCAGGATATTCTCCCGCCCGAGGGCGACGGTGCCGGCGTTGGCCTCTATGATGGCGTCCTTTATGCCGTCGTCGGAGTGCGGGTACTCGACGACCTCGGTAAAGAGCCCCGCGTCAAAGCTGACCCCCGGGCAGAAGCCGTAGGGGTTGGAGCCCATCGAGCAGTCCAGCTCGAACGGCGCCTGAGAGAGGTGCTCCGAATAGTCGTTACGCTCCTGCCTGAGCAGGACTTCCCTGATGCCGTACATAGCACTACTTCCTTATCTGCAAATTTATCTTCCCGACACCTGCGGCAAGTATGTATAAATTATAAACGAACTGTGAACGCAATGCAATTCATAAATCCGTCAAACATTCTCCCGCCGCTTCAGCCATTTGTAGTGGAAAATCGCAATAACATTTCCTTCCCCTCCTCCGGGGCCGATGTAGGGAAATGCAGAATGCGGAAATTATTTTGTGCGTTTGCGAAAATTTCATAATCAACGTATGCGCGAATAATGTTGAAAATGGGGAAAACACCGGAGGCCCCTTGACAAGCCCGCGCGCTTCGTGCTAAATTGCAAGCACATTCACGAAAGGAGCCGCGAGGTCATGTTCAAGAGCTTTTGCAACCGTTTCAATACCTCCATGAGCCGCGGCTGTGCTTTCGCGGCCAATCGTTCTGCCCGCACTGAAAACATGAACAGCCTGCTCAGCATGGACACCGTAATCGCGGTGTCCATTTTTGCTGCGCTTCGACTTATAATTAGCCTTATTGGCCTGATTATACGAGTTATCGGCGTTATTATAGGCAATTCGATACCACCACGACCTGATTTGGCCCCGGCAAGCTGATTTGAGCGTATACTTCAAACCGGTTCCGACCAGCAGGTTGGGACCGGTTTTTTGTATAAATAAGCAAAACGCAAACACAAGGAGGACAAAATGAAAAAGTTCGTATCCCTCGCCATGGTACTGGCGCTCTGCCTCTGCCTCTTCGCCGGCTGCGGCCAGGAGAGCAGCGAGCCCACCGAGAACCCCGAAGCCACCGCCCCCGCCGGCGGGACCGGCGAGCCCGCCGCCGAAGGCGCGGCCTTCTACTTCGGCGCCGTCGGCCCCCTGACCGGCGAGAACGCCATCTACGGCAACGCCGTCAAGAACGGCGCGCAGATAGCCGTCGACGAGATTAACGAGGCCGGCGGCATCAACGGCTACCAGCTCAAGTTCCGCTTTGAGGACGACGTATCCGACGGCGAGACCAGCGTCAACGCCTACAACACCCTCATGGACGACGGTATGCAGGTCCTCGTCGGCCCCGTCACCACCGGCCCGGCCCTCTCCGTCTCCACGCTTGTCAACGAGGACCGCACCTTCATGCTGACGCCCAGCGCCTCCTCCCTCGACGTCGTCGACGGCAAGGACAACGTCTTCCAGCTCTGCTTCACCGACCCGAACCAGGGCATGGGCTCCGCCACTTACATCGCCGCCAATATGCCCGAGGCCAAGATTGCCGTTATCTACCGCAACGACGACACCTACTCCACCGGCATCTACGAGACCTTCGTCGCCGAGTGCGAGAATCAGAACCTCGACGTAGTCTACGAGGGAGCCTTCACCGGTGAGGGCGCCTCCGACTTCTCCGTCCAGCTGACCGGCGCGCAGAGCGCGGGCGCGGACGTCGTGTTCCTGCCCATCTACTACCAGCCCGCCTCCATCATCTTCGCGCAGGCCGACGCCATGGGCTATGAGCCCACCTTCTTCGGCGTGGACGGCATGGACGGCATCCTCACCATGCCCAACTTCGACATGAGCCTCGCCGAGGGCGTCATGGTCCTGACCCCCTTCTCCGCGGACGCCACCGATGAGCGCACCGTGAGCTTTGTCACGAAGTATAACGACCAGTTCGGCGAGACCCCGAACCAGTTCGCCGCCGACGGCTACGACTGCATCTACGCCCTCAAGCAGGCCCTCGAGGCCTCGGACGCCAATCCCGAGATGACGAACGAGGAGCTCTGCGACGCCCTCGTCGCGCAGTTCACCTCCATGAGCTTCGACGGCCTGACCGGCTCCGGCCTCACCTGGGGCGCCGACGGCACCGTCAGCAAGCTGCCGATGGCGGTCGTCATCCACGACGGCGCGTATGTCAGCGCCGAGAACGCCTGAGCAATATCCCCCGCGGCGGGCGGAGCGAAATCCGCCCGCCCTGCGGCGTCTGCGGGGATGCGGGCCCTCCGCGCCCCGGCATATGCCGCAGGAAACAAAGGACAAGATGAAAAGGACAAGGTAAGGATATGGAGTTTCTTTCCTACATGATAAGCGGGATCAGCCTCGGCAGCGTCTACGCCATCATCGCCCTCGGCTACACGATGGTCTACGGCATAGCCAAGATGCTGAACTTCGCCCACGGCGACGTCATAATGGTCGGCGGCTACGTCTCGCTGCTCTCCGTGACCGCGCTGGGCCTGCCCTGGTGGGCGGGCGTGCTGCTGGCCATGCTGGTCTGCACCGTGCTCGGCGTCGTAATAGAGGGCCTCGCGTACAGGCCGCTGCGCGCCGCGCCCAGCCTCGCCGTGCTCATAACCGCGATAGGCGTCAGCTACTTCCTCCAGAACGCGGCGCTGCTGCTCTGGGGCTCGACGCCGATGTCGTATACGCCCATAGTCTCCGGCTCGCTCAGCCTGGGCGGGCTTAGAATCTCGTACATCTCGCTCGTGACCATAGCCATGTGCGTCGTTATCATGGCCGGCCTCACGCTCTTCACCGGCAAGACACGCATGGGCAAGGCCATGCGCGCCTGCTCCGAGGACAAGGGCGCGGCGCAGCTCATGGGCATCAACGTGAACCGCACCATCTCGCTCACCTTCGCCATAGGCTCCGCCCTCGCGGCCATAGCCGGCGTGCTGCTCTGCTCGTTCAACACCTCGCTCATGCCGACGACCGGCTCCATGCCCGGCATAAAGGCCTTCACGGCCGCGGTGTTCGGCGGCATCGGCTCCATCCCCGGGGCCCTGCTCGGCGGCATACTGCTCGGCATAATCGAGTCCCTGGCCAAGGCCTACATCTCCACGCAGCTCGCGAACTCCATCATGTTCGCGGTGCTCATAATCACCCTGCTCGTGCGTCCCGCCGGGCTGCTCGGCAAGTATGTGCCGGAGAAGGTTTGAGGTGAGCCATGAGTAAGATAATAAAGCTGGGCAGAAACCGCAGCCTCACGCTGACGAAGACCCGCGTCGTGGACTTCTCCACCTACCTCGGCGTCGTCCTCGCCTTCCTCATAGTGAACTCGATGTTGAACGGCGATATGCTCTCGCGCTCCTTCCGCGGCCAGCTCGTGCCCATATGCTGCTACATCGTCATGGCCGTCTCGCTGAACCTCACCGTCGGCATCCTCGGCGAGCTGAGCCTCGGCCACGCGGGCTTCATGAGCGTCGGCGCCTTCTCCGGCGTCGTGGCGGCGATGAGCCTCCAGTCCGCCGTCCCCTCCGAGCCCGTGCGGCTCGCCATCGCCCTCGTCACCGGCGCGGCCTGCGCCGCCATAGCGGGGGTCATTGTCGGCGTCCCCGTGCTCCGCCTGCGCGGCGACTACCTCGCCATCGTCACCCTGGCCTTCGGCGAGATAATCAAGGAGCTCATAAACTGCCTCATCGTCGGCTGCGACGAGAACGGGCTGCACGTGATATTCAACCTGGACGGCACGAAGACCGTCTCCGACCTCGGCCTCGCGGAGGGCGGCATAGAGATAATCAAGGGCGCCCAGGGCGCGACGGGCACGGACACCATCGCGAGCTTCACCGCGGGCTTCATCCTCATAATGATAACGCTCGTCGTCGTGCTCAACCTCGTGCGCAGCCGCTCCGGCCGCGCCATCATGGCCCTGCGCGACAACCGCATCGCCGCCGAGAGCGTGGGCATAAACATCACGAAGTACAAGCTCATGGCCTTCATCACCTCCGCCGCCCTCGCCGGCGCGGCCGGCGCGCTCTACGGCCTCAACTTCTCCAACCTGGGCGCTACGAAGTTCAACTTCAACACCTCCATACTGGTGCTGGTCTTCGTCGTGCTCGGCGGGCTCGGCAGCATCTGGGGCAGCATCATCGCCGCCGCCGTGCTCACGATTCTCCCCGAGGCGCTGCGCGGCTTCGACGACTACCGTATGCTCGTCTACGCCATCGTGCTCATACTCGTCATGCTCGCCACCAACAACGCGCAGATAAAAGCCCTCTTCGCCAAGGCCCTCGGCCCCGTCCGCCGCCTCTTCGCGAAGCCGCAGAAAGGAGGCGCGGCAAATGGCTAAGGTAAAATCCAGGAACGAGAGCCCGCTCGTCAATATGCCGAGCGACGCCTACATACCCCAGCGCGACCTCGATAAGCTCCCCGTGCTCGAGGCGCGCCACCTCGGCATAGACTTCGGCGGCCTCACCGCCGTGGACGACTTCAACCTCACCATAGGCCGCACGGAGATAGCCGGGCTCATAGGCCCGAACGGCGCGGGCAAGACCACGGTCTTCAACCTGCTCACGAAGGTCTACCAGCCCACCCGCGGCATCATAATGGTCGACGGCCGCGACACCTCCGGCATGAGCACCGTGCAGGTAAACCGCCTCGGCGTCGCCCGCACCTTCCAGAACATCCGCCTCTTCTCGAACCTCTCCGTCGAGGACAACGTGAAGCTCGGTATGCACAACTCCATCAACTACGGCATGTTCCGCGGCATACTCCGCACGCCCGCCTACTGGAAGCAGGAGAAAATAGCCCACGAGCGCGCCCTCGAGCTCCTTAGCATCTTCGATATGCAGGACATGGCCGAGAAAAAGGCCGGCTCCCTCCCCTACGGCGCCCAGCGCCGCCTGGAGATAGTCCGCGCCCTCGGCACGAACCCCAGCC
>DVKN01000242.1 GCA_018716005.1 Candidatus Scatomorpha stercoravium | reverse complement strand
CTCGCGGATGAAGTACGGCGCGTCGAAGCGGCGGCGCTCTATGCCCTGCTTGCCGGAGACGATGAGCTCGAGCAGCTTGAGCGAGAGCGACTCTAAGCGCTTGCCCTCTGAGAAGATATAGCCCGCGGCGGTGAAGCGGTTCTTCGGCGTCATCTCGCGGGAGCGGAGCATATCCGCATAGCCGATGATGGCCGTGAGCGGGGTCTTCAGCTCGTGCGCGAAGGAAGCGATGAACTCCTCGCGGCGCTCGGCTATCTCTGATAGGTTCGCCATCTCGGAGCTGAGGCGCTCGCACTCGCTCTCCGCCCGTGCCAGCTGAGCCGCCCGCTCGCGCAGCGCGCGGCGGACGGAGAACGCGATTATGCCCCCGCCCGCGGCGGAGCTTATGAGCAGCACGGCGGCGTAGAGCGGCCAGCTGAAGTCCCCGCGCGAGGCGGCGCGGCAGCCGAGGGCGCATATTATGGCGGCGATGACGCACACCGATGTGAGGAAAACGCCGGATATGCCCCGGTTACCCTCAGATTTCAAGCCTGTATCCCACCTTATAAATGGTCTTTATCTTGTCCTCCCAGTGGAGCTTCTTTCTCAGGCGCTGCACATGCAGGTCGACAGTGCGGCTGTCGCCCATATAGTCGCCGCCCCAGATGCGCTCATATATTGTCTCGCGGAAGAGGGCGATGTTCCGGTTCTGGACGAACAGGAGCAGGAGGTCGAACTCCTTTGCGGTGAGGGCGATGGGCTTGCTGCCCCGGGAGACGGTGAGCGAGCGCGTGTCGATGCTCAGGCCGCCTATCTCTATGACGTCGCTGCCCTTGCCGGCGCGGCGGAGCACGGCCTCGACCCGGGCGAGGAGCTCGACTATCTCGAAGGGCTTGACCAGGTAGTCGTCGGCGCCCAGGCGCAGGCCCCGGACCTTGTCCGCCATGGAGCCGCGCGCGGTTATGAATATCACGGGGATGCCCATCGGCTTTATAAAGTCCAGCAGCTCGTAGCCGTCGGCGCCCGGCAGCATTATGTCCAGCAGCACGAGGTCGAAGCTCTCGCGCTCGAGTATGTCAGCCGCGGCAAGGCCGTCCAGCGCGCTTGTGCACTCGTATCCGGCCTCGCTGAGGTTCATTACTATCAGGTCGTTGATGGGCTTCTCGTCCTCTACGACCAGGATGCGATTCATAGTCCAAACACCTCCGCATTTATACTATACCACAAATGCATCAAATTTGCATCACCGGCGTATCGCCGGTGATAATGCGTTACCGACGTAAGTTATAGTCGCAGGCTTATTGCTCGGTAACGATAGCGGGCGCTTATTGTGCGTTTTGGGTTTCTGCTTATTTTTTTGCCCGGGCGGCTGCGAATCGCGGGGGAAACGGGCGGGGCTTGACGGATATGATATAATATAGTGTGAAATAATCTGCGCAGGTGATGTTATGGAAAAGCGCGCTGTGCCGCTGGGCGCGGCCCGGGGCGAATATGAGGTCAACAGGTCGCGCTTCATAGCCGCGGCAGGCTTCGCCCCGTCGCCGGAGGCGGCCCTCGCCTTTGTCGAGGAGGAGCGGCGGCGCTATCCGGACGCCAGCCACCACTGCTGGGCCTACCGCATGGACGAGGGGATTTACCGCTGGTCGGACGACGGCGAGCCGGGCGGCACCGCGGGCTCGCAGATTCTCGCCATGATAGCCGCGGCCGGGCTCTGCCGCGCGGTCTGCGTCGTGACGCGCTACTTCGGCGGCGTGAAGCTCGGGACGGGCGGCCTCGCGCGGGCCTATTCCCGGGCGGCGAACGCCGCGATACTGAGCCTCGAGACCGGCTTCGAGGTCGAGCTCGTGAGGGCCGAGGCGCGCTGCGCCTATCCCATGCAGCGCCGTGTGCGGGACATTCTCCTCTCCAACGGCGCGAAGAGGCTCGCCATGAGCTGCCTCGAGGACGTGGCCTTCACCTTCGAGCTCGAGCCCGAGGCGGCGGAGCGCCTCGCCTCCCTCCTGCCGCAGCTCACGCATGGCGCGGCCTCCTGGAGGGAGCTCGGGAGGACGGCCGCCGTCGAACGCGTGGAGGAATAAAAAGTTTTTTCGTCTCCGGGAAGGGAAAACGCCCGCCGGCGGCGTATATGATTATTGAGGGGGTGAACCGCCGTGGCCACGCCGCGTGAAGAGAGAGAATACGCCGAGCTCAGCCTGGTCTCGGCCCTCGGCGTGCGCGCCTCCGGCGCGGGCGACCGCGAGACGCCGGAGGAGCCCTGCCCGCTGCGCACCTGCTTCCAGCGGGACGTCGACCGGATTACCCACTGCAAGGCCTTCCGCCGCCTCAAGCACAAGACCCAGGTCTTCCTCCAGCCGGAGGGCGACCACTATCGCACGAGGCTCACGCACACGCTGGAGGTCTCGCGCATCGCCCGCACCATCTCCCGCGCGCTCAGGCTCAACGAGGACCTGACCGAGGCTATCGCCCTCGGGCACGACCTGGGGCACACGCCCTTCGGCCACGCCGGCGAGCGGGCGCTCAACGAGATATACTCCGGCGGCTTCCGGCACTATGAGCAGAGCCTTCGCGTAGTTGACCGCCTGGAGAAGGACGGCCGCGGCCTCAACCTCTGCCGCGAGACGCGCACCGGCATCCTCAACCACACCACGGGGACGCCGCGCGGGAGCCTCGAGGCCGACATCGTGCGCCTCTCGGACAAGATTGCCTACATCAACCATGACCTGGACGACGCCGAGCGCGCCGGCATCCTCGCCCCCGGGGACGAGCCCGCGATAGTCCGGGAGCGCCTCGGCGAGCGCAACTCCCGGCGCATAAACGCCATCGTCACCGACGTCATAGAGACGAGCCGGGGCCGGGACGTCATACTCATGAGCCCGGACGTGACCGAGGCCGTCGGCGTATTCACCGACTTCATGTACTCCGAGGTCTACAAAAACCCCGTCGCCAAGGGCGAGGAGAGCAAGGTGCACGACATCCTGCTCGGGATTTGGCGCTACTACACCGGCCATCCGGACGCTCTCCCCGAGGACTACCGCCGCATAGCGGACGAGGACGGGCTCGAGCGGGCCGTCACGGACTACGTCTCCGGCATGACGGACAAGTACGTCATAGACCGGTACCTGGAGCTCTTTGTCCCGCGGTCCTGGCAGGTGAGATAGGAGGCGCGGATGCGGTTTTCGGACGATTACCTGCGGGAGATAGCCGAGCGCAACCCCATAGAGGAGGTCGTCGGCGAGTACGTCGCGCTCACGAAGCGCTCCGGCATAAACATCTTCGGCCTCTGCCCCTTCCACGGCGAGAAGACGCCGAGCTTCTCGGTCTGTCCCTCGCGGGGCATATACCACTGCTTCGGCTGCGGCAAGGGCGGGAGCGTCATAAACTTCATCATGGAGATAGAGCATCTGGACTTCCCGGAGGCGGTGGAGTTCCTCGCGAAGCGGGCGGGGATGCCCCTGCCGGAGCGCGGCGACGACCCGCGCGCGGCGCTCAAGTCCCGGCTCTACGACCTCAACCGCGACGCGGCCCGCTGGTTCTACTCCCAGCTCGCGACGCCCGCCGGGGCGGCCGCGGCGGATTACATGGCCCGGAGGCAGATTTCCCCCCGCACGGCCAAAAACTTCGGCCTCGGCTTCGCGCCGGACAGCTGGGACGCGCTCACGAACGCCATGAAGGCCCTCGGCTACTCCGAGCGCGAGCTCACGGAGGCCGGGCTCGTGAAGCGCGGCAAGCGCGGCGGCGTGTACGACACATTTAGGAACAGGCTCATGTTCCCGGTCATAGACCAGCGCGGGAGCGTCATAGCCTTCTCCGGGCGCATACTCGGCGACGGCGAGCCCAAGTACCTGAACAGCCCAGAGACGCCCGTCTTCAGCAAGAGCCGGAGCCTCTTCGGCATAAACCTCGCCAAGAAGACGAAGGCCGGGTACATGATACTCGTCGAGGGCAACGTCGACGTCGTCTCGCTGCATCAGGCGGGCTTCGACAGCGCGGTGGCCTCGCTGGGCACGAGCCTGACGGGCGAGCAGGCGCAGCTCCTCTCGCGCTACACGAAGAAGGTCGTCCTCTGCTACGACGCGGACGGCGCGGGCCAGAAGGCCGCGAAGCGCGCCATCCCCCTCCTAGACAGGCTGGGCCTCGAGGTGCGCGTCGTCACCGTGCCCGGCGCGAAGGACCCGGACGAGTTCATAAAGGCCAGGGGCGCTGAGGCCTTCCGCGTGCTCATAGAGGAGAGCGCGGGCGGCGTCGAATACAGCCTCGCGACGGCGGCGGCCGGGCTCGACCTCGGCTCCGACAAGGACAAGGTCGCCTACCTCAAGGCCGCGGCGGACATAATCTCCACCCTGCCGGACACGGTCTCGCGGGAGGTATACGCCCTGCGCGTCGCGGAGCAGTGCTCCGTGCAGCCGGACGCCGTGCGCGCCGCGGTGAACGACGCGAGGAAGCGCCGCTCGAACCGCGCCCGCCGGGCCGAGGAGCGCGAGAACACCCGCCCCGAGCAGCGGGTCAATAAGGCGACGCCCGGCGTGAGCTTCGGCAACATCCCCTCCGCGCGGGCGGAGCAGGCCCTGCTGGCCGCGTTCAGCGTGAGGCCCGACCTGCTCGATAAGGGCCCCGACCCCGAGGCCTTCAGCTCTCCTGAGCTGCGGAACATATACGAGGCGATGCGCCGCACATCCGCCGCCGGCGCGGAGATAAACGCCGTGACGCTCACGCCCTATCTGAGCCCCGAGGAGGCGCGGATATATTCCTCGCTGCTGAACGCCTTCCCTACGCGGCCGGACACCGCCGAGGCCGCGATAGCGGACTGCATGGCGCGCATGGACGAGACGCTCTCCGCCGGAGACGGCGACCTCATGCGCGTCGCCCAAAGGAAAAGGAACAAATTCGACACGATAAAAGGAGACGGCAATGGCTGAGACTAAAGAGAAAGACATAATCGACGCTGAGACGGCCGGCGAGCCGAAGAGCGCCGCCAAGCCCCGCGCGCGGAAGAAGGCCGAGCCCAAGGAGAAGGCCGCGCCCGTGCAGCTGCCAGAGGATCCGGCCGAGCTCGCGAAGTACAAGGCCGACAAGCTCAACGCCCTCATCGAAAAGGGCAAGAAGGCCGGCAAGCTCACGAGCAAGGAGCTCATGGACACGCTCGACGACCTCAAGCTCGAGCCCGAAGAGCTCGACAAGTTCTACGACAAGCTCGAGGACCTCGGCATAGACACCGCGGGCGAGGACATCCTCCCGCCCCTGGACGACGACGCCCTGCCCGAGCTCGAGGAGCTCAACGAGATAGAGGTGGTCACCCGCGAGGAGCTCGCCGCCGATACCGACGCCCTGGCCGACACCTTCGCCATAGACGACCCCGTCCGCATGTACCTCAAGGAGATAGGCAAGGTCCCCCTGCTCACCAACGAGGAGGAGCAGGAGCTCGCCCGCCGCATGGCCGACGGCGACGAGGACGCGAAGAAGCGCATGGCCGAGGCGAACCTCCGCCTCGTCGTCTCGATTGCGAAGCGCTACGTGGGCCGCGGGATGCTCTTCCTCGACCTCATCCAGGAGGGCAACCTCGGCCTCATAAAGGCCGTCGACAAGTTCGACTACACCAAGGGCTACAAGTTCTCCACCTACGCCACCTGGTGGATACGCCAGGCGATTACCCGCGCCATCGCCGACCAGGCGAGGACGATACGCATACCCGTCCACATGGTCGAGACGATAAACAAGGTCATCCGCGTCTCCCGCCAGCTCCTCCAGGAGCTCGGCCACGACCCCAGCGCCGAGGAAATAGCCGACGAGATAGGCATGCCCGTCGACAAGGTGCGCGACATCATGAAGATAGCGCAGGAGCCCGTCAGCCTCGAGACGCCTATAGGCGAGGAGGAGGACAGCCACCTCGGCGATTTCATCCCCGACGAGGACGCCAGCGAGCCCAGCGAGGCCGCCAGCTTCTCCCTGCTCAAGGAGCAGCTCATGGAGGTCCTCGAGACCCTCACCCCGCGTGAGAAGAAGGTCCTCGAGCTGCGCTTCGGCATAATCGACGGCCGCACGCGCACCCTCGAAGAGGTGGGCAAGGAGTTCAACGTCACCCGCGAGCGCATACGCCAGATAGAGGCCAAGGCCCTCCGGAAGCTCCGCCACCCCAGCCGCAGCAAAAAGCTGCGCGACTTCCTCAACTGAGCCGCGCAGCCTATGCACCCCCCGGCGAACGTACCCTCCGCCGGGGGCTTTTTGCGCCTTTTTAGCCTTTTCCGCCCCCCGGGCCTTATGGAGGCACGGGGGTATGCGCCCGGAATTTATGCATCCCGCTGCTTACTCGATGTAGGGGAGGGCGTCCCCGCCCTCCCTCTCGCCGCAAGGCGAGAAACAGCGGCAAGGAAGGATAGCTGCCGGAACGTCCGTCACTCACCCAACCGTAGGGGTCGGCGTCCTCGACGACCCTTGGGCTGCCATTCGCAACTGTTTATTAAGATGAGCCGGCGATGCCGCTAATGGCGACGTTCGACCCCTCAGCCGCCTGCGGCGGCAGCTCCCCTTCCGAAGGGGCGCTATGGGGCGTACAGCGCTTCGTACATTGCAGAAGGGAGTGTGCCCTACTCGCCCGCCCCTGCTTCAGCGTGACCCCCCACGCCTCAATAAGTACCCGGTGCGAAAAAGCCTAAAAAGCCTGAAAGCCCCCGGCTTATTCGCTGTCCGGCTCGGCGCTTGCGCTGCCTTCGCCGTAGATGAGGGCGTAGGCCGCGGCGGAGATGCTTCCGCCGTATTCGCTCTGTACCACGAGCGGGTCGAGCTCGGCGCAGAAGCTTCCGGTCGAGTCCGCATAGGCGATAATTACGCCATTTCCGCCGAATTCCTCTTGATTCGGCAGATATTCCAAACTCCACGGCGCATAATAGACGCCAATTTCATGCACCGACCCGTCCGGCCCGGCGAGCTCGCGCAGCCCGTCGAGCATGGGCTCTATCCCCTCGACGCGCGCTTCAATCGCGCTCGCGCCCGCCGGGGCCTCGTAGGCGAGGAAGGAGTTCATCTGCTCCGCCGCGTAGGCGAGTATCGCCTCGACGTGCTCCTCGGGCGCGGCGCTCTCCGCCGAAAGAGTGATGTTTTCCGGCTTGACGGGCTGGGCGTACAAAGTATAGAGTTGCTGCGCGGCCGCCGTCCACTCCCCCGCCGCCGGATTCCTCTCCGCCGCGGCCTCGGCGCTCGCGAGGTCGACGCAGCCGATATAGGCCCAGTCCCCGTCCGTGCGGCTGAAAAGCAGGCAGGCCGGGTT
>DVKN01000241.1 GCA_018716005.1 Candidatus Scatomorpha stercoravium | reverse complement strand
AAATTCTGCGAAGCTGGCCTCGCCGCCGTGGGCGGCATTGGCCGGGGGTGGGGGACGGGCGTGGGTGCGGGCCTCGCCGGCTTTGCCGGCATCGGAGGGGGCGTTGGCGTTAGGCTTTGGGGTGGGAGGTTTGCCAGAGCTCGTCGGCTTTTACGGCCCAGGCGGCGGCTTTTTCGCGGCATTTACCGGTCAGGACGTCGACGTCCTCGGGGGCTTCGCAGTCCGTGCTCTTCGCGCCGGACTCGTGCACCATGCGGCGGAGCGCGTCGGGGTTATCCAGGAGCGGGCAGGGGCGCAGGTGGTTGCAGTTGAAGGGCTGACCGCGGTGGTAGGCCATGAAGAGCGGGGATTTATACGCCTCGAGCAGGGTCTTCCCGCGGATATTGGAGTCCGAATAGTGTATGAACGCGCAGGGCTCTATGTCGCCAGCGGCGTTTATGTGCAGGTAGCTGCGCGCGCCGGCGATGCAGCCGCCGACGAACTCGCCGTCGTTCCAGAAGTCCATGGTGAAGAGCGGCTTCGTCTTCCGGAACTCGCGTATCCTGCGGTACATGAACGCGCGCTGCTCCGCCGACACCATCAGCTCCGGCACGGCCGCCGCGCCCACGGGCATATAGGTGAAGAACCACGCGAACTTCGCGCCCCAGGCGACCATCTGGTCGAAGTACTCCTCCGAACCGATAACGTCCACGTTCCTGCTCGTATAGCAGCAGCTTATGCCGAAGGGCAGCCTGTGGCGGCGCAGTATGTCCATCGCGCGCACGACGGCGTCGTACGTCCCCGCGCCGCGGCGGTCGTCCGTGGCCGCGCGGAAGCCCTCGACGCTTATCGCGGGGATGAAGTTCTTCACGCGCAGCATCTCCCGCGCGAAGTCCTCGTCTATGAGCGTGCCGTTTGTGAAGGCCGAGAAGAGGCAGTCATTATGCGCCTCGCAGAGCCTTATGACGTCCCTCTTGCGCACGAGCGGCTCGCCGCCGGAGAAGAGGAACATATACGTGCCCATTTCGTTCGCCTGGCGCACTATCGAGTCGAGCTCCTCATAGCTCAGGTTCAGCCTGCCCCCGTACTCGGCGGCCCAGCAGCCCGTGCAGCGGAGGTTGCAGGCGCTCGTGGGGTCCATCAGTATCGCCCAGGGCACGGAGCAGCCGTGCTCGTCCTTCACCCTCTGCTGGCGCGGCATGCCTATGAGCGCGCTGTTCACGACGAAGTTCTCGAAGACCTTCATCCTCACGCCCTCGTCTATGTCCGTCCAGAGCGACTTTATGTACCCGGCCCAGTTCGGGTCGTCCAATACGGCCTCCACCCCGCCTATCTGGCTCGTCAGCACGCCCTCGCGGTCGAATTTCTTCGCCCAGTCTATGAGCTTCGGTATGCTCTCCTCCGGCGGCTCGCGCAGCAGCCTGAGCGCGGGTCTCACAGCGGCGGCCTTGGCGCTCTCGGCGAGCGTTCTCCCTGTCATATAATATCGTCCTTTCCCGGGGCGGCGCCCCGATTTAATCTGTGGCGATATCCTATGCGGGAAACTTTAAAATATCATTTGAAAAGCGTGAACGAACTATAAACAGTGCCGGTCACAAAGTTTAAAGTGTCCAAAAATGTAACAAAAGGGCCCATCCGACGGACGGGCCCTTCGGCTTGCTATTCTTATTTATCGACGTTCCGCGCGAAGCTGACGCCGTCCTTGTGGAGGTAGACGTCTAGGGTGACGCGGTCGGCGCGGATGAGGCTCTGGGTGAACTCATAGACCGTGCCGGACTCGGTGCGGGTGCGGCGCTGGACGGAGAAGGCGCTGTTCCCCGGGCGGGTGCCCAAGAGCTCGGCCTCGCGGCGGCCGAGGATGACGGCCTCGTAGCTGTCCACGGCGCTGTAGGGCACTATGCCCTGTTCGTAGAGCAGGGAGTAGAAGCTGTGCGTCTCCAGGAGCTCGCGCGTGAGCTTGGTGTAGATGTATACGGGATAGAAGCTCGTCTCGAGTATGAGCGGCTCGCCGTTCACGTTGCGGATGCGGGAGAAGCGGTATATCTGCGTGTGGTTGCTCTCGAGCTCCAGCATGGAGACGATGTCGGGCGGGGGATCCATGACCTTGAACTCCAGGATGGTGGAGCTCGGCGTCATGCCCATGGAGTTTATCTCGCTCGTGAAGGAGTATACGTTCTCGGTGCGGCGGCGCATCTTGGGCTCGGCGACGAAGGTGCCGCGGCCCTGCTTGCGGACCACGAGGCCCTCGCTCTCCAGCTCGCCTATGGCCTGGCGGACGGTGGAGCGGGAGACGTCGAAGGTGCGGCAGAGCTCGCTCTCGCTGGGCAGCAGCGCGCCCGCCGTGAGCGTGCCGGCCGTTATATTGCGCTTTATTATGCTTACGAGCTGGGAGTAGAGCGGTATGTCGCTGTCCATGCTCAGCTTGTTCATCAGGACGGGGTTGGTATCCATGCTGCAATCCTCTCATCGCTTGTACTGACGTCCGATACGTCTATGTCGTTTAACATATTATAAGCGACACGGGCGCAATTATCAAGTGCGCTTGTCGTATAGTTTAGCCAGTTTTAAGCAGGGCGATTTGTGCAGCCTGTACGATTTCAGCGCAGGAGGCGGCGCATGAGGGCGAGCTTTGCGTCCGTCCAGGGGCGGTAGCGCACGGGCGGCTCTCCGGCCGCGCCGCGGCGGAGGACGCCGGAGAGGTGGCTGAATTCCTCGTAGCCCCAGCGGCCGTGATAGGCCCCCATGCCGCTCTCGCCCACGCCGCCGAAGGGCAGCGCGTCGGTCGCGAGGTGCATTACCGTGTCGTTCACGCAGCCGCCGCCGTAGCGGCAGCGCGAGAGGATATAGTCCGCCCTCTCGCGGCCGCGGGCGAAGACATAGAGCGCGAGCGGGCGCGGCCGGCCCTCGACGAAGGCTATGGCCTCGTCCGCGCCGGGGCAGTCGATTATGGGCAGCACGGGGCCGAAAATCTCCTCGCCCATGACGGCGTCGTCCGGCTCCACGCCCGTGAGCACGGTGGGCTCTATCTTCAGCACGGCCTCGTCGTACGCGCCGCCTATCGCCGTCTTCGCGGGGTCCATGAGCGCGAGGACGCGGCGGAAGTGCCGCTCGCTGACCATCCGGCCGTAACCCGGGTCCGTGAGCGCCGAGGGGTACTGCCGGGCGATTTCGCGCCGCAGCGCCTCCACGAGCCCGCCGCGCAGCCCCGGCGGGCAGAGGACATAGTCCGGCGCGACGCAGGTCTGGCCGCAGTTTAAGAACTTGCCCGCGGTTATCCTCCGCGCGGCGAGGGCGATGTCGGCGCTCTCATCGATAATTACCGGGCTCTTCCCGCCGAGCTCGAGGGCGGTGGGCGTGAGTTTCTCCGCCGCCGCGCGCAGCACCTCGCGGCCAACGGCCGCGCCGCCGGTGAAGAATATCTTGTCCCACCTCTCGCCGAGCAGCGCGGAGTTCTCCGCGCGCCCACCCGTGACCGCGGCGGCGAGCTCCGGCGGGAAAATCTCGCCGAGCAGCCGGGCAATCAGCTCGCTCGAGGCGGGGGAATATGCGCTCGGCTTCACGACCGCCGTGTTCCCGGCGGCTATCGCGGCCGCGAGCGGCTCGAGCGTGAGCAGCACGGGGTAGTTCCAGGGGCTCATGATGAGCGTGACGCCGTAGGGCGAGCGGCGCAGCTCGCCGCGCCCCGGCCAGAGCGCCGGACCCACGGCGGCGCGGCGCGGCCTCGCGAGGCGGCGGAGATTGCGCCGCAGCCAGCTTATGTCGGCGAGCAGCAGGCCCGTCTCGCACATATAGCTCTCCGCCGCGCTCTTGCCCAGGTCGGCGCGCAGCGCCCCGGCTATCTCCCCCTCGCGCGAGCGCAGCGCGTCATAGAGCGCGCCGAGCGCCCTCTCGCGCGCCTCGAGCGGCAGCGTAGCCCCCGAGGCGAAATATTCCCGCTGCGCCTCATTCAGCGCGCGTATCTCCCCGCCGGTCATAATAAGCCCTCCCTTGAGTTTTTCCCCAGTGTACCACAGCGCCCGCCGCCGTGCAATATTTTTTCTGACGCCGCGGCATTTTACCCGGATTTTTCCCGGCCCTGATGTACGCCCGGCCCGAGTATGCTAAAATCGGCGCAGAAAACCCTGCGCCCCCGCGGCAAGCGGGCGGCGGCGAAGGAGGCGGCGCGCGATGGCTGAGGATAAGCCGGGTTCGCCGGAGCGTAAATGCAAAACATATAACGTCATCATGGCGGTTATCAACCTGCTCGCTTTAACCGCCGCGCTGGGGATAAAGAGCTCGCTCTACGGAGCCGCGTTCCCCTCATGGCCCCTGGTCCTGGCGGACGGCGTGCTCTTCGCCTTTCTGCCGAAGTTCCGGGTAGAGCGGGACGGAAGCGGGAGCTTTGGGCTGGCCTTGGGCTTCGGGAAAAGGGATTTTATTAAGCGCGCCGCGCTCATAGCCGTCTGGCTGTGCGCCTGCGCGGCGTTCATATACGGCTTCAGGCCCGACTATACCCTCGCGCAGGCCGAGGATATGGTATACGGCGAGGGATACCTCAATGTCTGCCTGGCGGGAGCTGCTATACGCGACTGGGAGAGTGAAAACCCGTTTGTCAATTATATGCCGGTGTTCAAAGCTGTTCGGGAAGACGGGAGCGTAGAGCATGTCTCTGTCTCGCTCGAGACCGGCGGCGTCACGCGGTGCCAGCTTCCAGCCGGCGGCGCGGATTCGGCCTGACCGCGGACGCTCTGCCAATCCGACGTCGCGGGCAATAAAAAAGACCAGTCCGCAGACTGGTCTTTTTATTTGGCTTGTTAGGCAAGCTCGATCTCGGCGCCGACGGCCTCGAGCTGCTTCTTGAGGGCCTCGGCGTCGTCCTTGGAGACGCCTTCCTTGATCTTGGCGGGGACCTTCTCGACGAGGGCCTTGGCCTCGGCGAGGCCCAGG
>DVKN01000240.1 GCA_018716005.1 Candidatus Scatomorpha stercoravium | reverse complement strand
ACCGTGCTTATCGCGAACACCTCCGATATGCCTGTGGCCGCGCGTGAGGCCAGCATATACACCGGCATCACCATAGCGGAGTACTTCCGCGACATGGGCTACGACGTGGCCGTCCTCGCCGACTCCACCTCCCGCTGGGCCGAGGCCCTGCGCGAGATGTCCGGCCGCCTTGAGGAGATGCCCGGCGAAGAGGGCTACCCCGCCTACCTTGCCAGCCGTCTCGCCCAGTTCTACGAGCGCGCCGGCGTCGTCGACTGCCTCGGCGCGGACAACCGCCGCGGCTCCGTCACCGCGATAGGCGCCGTCTCGCCTCCGGGCGGCGACACCTCCGAGCCCGTCTCCCAGGCGACCATGCGCATAGTCAAGGTCTTCTGGGGCCTCGACAGCTCGCTCGCCTACGCCCGCCATTTCCCGGCGATAAACTGGCTCACCTCGTACAGCCTCTACGTGGACAACTTCCGCGCGTGGTACAACGAGCAGTTCGGCGAGAAGTATATGATTAACCGCGACAAGGCCATGCACATCCTGCAGGAGGAGGCCGAGCTCCAGGAGATTGTCCGCCTCGTCGGCCAGGACTCCCTGAGCCCCGCCGACCGACTCACGCTCGAGACGGCCAAGATGGTCCGAGAGGACTTCCTGCAGCAGAACGCCTTCGTCGACGAGGACGCCTATTCGAGCTACCACAAGCAGTTCCGCCTGCTCGACATGGTGCTCCGGTACGACGACGTCTGCCGCGCGGCCCTGCCGCAGGGCGCCGACATCAACGCCCTCTTCAACATCCCGGCGCGCGAGCGCATAGGCCGCGCCAAGATGGTGCCGCAGGACGAGGTCGACGCGACCTTCGACGCCATCATCGAGGAGATGAAGGGCGAGGTCGCCGCTATCGCTGAGAGGGGTGAGGAAGAATGATCCGCGAATACAAGACTATAGCCGAGGTCGCAAGCCCTCTGATGGTGGTCAAGCAGGTCGAGGGCGTCACATACGACGAGCTCGGCGAGCTGGAGCTCCCCAACGGCGAAATCCGCCGCTGCAAGGTGCTTGAGGTCGACGGCGACACCGCAGTCGTGCAGCTCTTCGAGAGCGCGCAGGGCATCAACCTGGCCGAGACAAAGGTCCGCTTCCTCGGCCATCCGCTGGAGCTGGGCGTGAGCGAGGATATGCTCGGCCGCGTCTTCAACGGCATGGGCGAGCCCATCGACGGCGGCCCGGCCATACTCGCCGAGGCCCACCGCGACATAAACGGCCTGCCCATGAACCCGGCCGCGCGCGCCTACCCCGCCGAGTTCATCCAGACCGGCGTCTCCACGATAGACGGCCTTAACACCCTGGTCCGCGGCCAGAAGCTGCCCATATTCTCCTGCTCCGGCCTGCCGCACGCCGCGCTGGCCGCGCAGATAGCCCGCCAGGCGCGAGTCCTCGGCGCGAACGAGAGCTTCGCCGTCGTCTTCGCCGCCATCGGCATCACCTTTGAGGAGAGCGAGTACTTCATAAACGAGTTCCGCCGCACCGGCGCCATCGACCGCACGGTCGTCTTCTCGAACCTCGCGAACGACCCCGCCGTCGAGCGCATCAGCACGCCGCGCATGGCGCTGACCGCCGCCGAGTACCTGGCCTTCGAGAAGGACATGCACGTCCTCGTCATCCTCACCGACATCACCAACTACGCCGAGGCCCTGCGTGAGATCTCCGCCGCGAAGAAGGAGGTCCCGGGCCGCCGCGGCTACCCCGGCTATCTGTACACCGACCTCGCGCAGATGTACGAGCGCGCCGGCCGCCGCATCGGCAAGAAGGGCTCTATCACGATGATCCCCATCCTGACCATGCCCGAGGACGACAAGACCCACCCGATCCCCGACCTCACCGGCTACATCACCGAGGGCCAGATCATCCTCTCCCGCGAGCTGCACCGCAAGGGCATCGTGCCCCCGGTCGACGTCCTGCCGAGCCTCTCCCGTCTGAAGGACAAGGGCATCGGCGAGGGCAAGACCCGCGAGGACCACTCCGGCACCATGAACCAGCTCTTCGCCGCCTATGCCCGCGGCAAGGACGCCAAGGAGCTCATGACGATACTCGGCGAGGCCGCCCTCTCGGACGACGACAAGCTCTACGCCAAGTTCGCCGACGAGTTCGAGCAGCGCTACGTCAACCAGGGCAACGAGACCAACCGCAGCATCGAGGAGACGCTTGACCTCGGCTGGCAGCTTCTGAAGATTCTGCCCACCAAGGAGCTCAAGCGCATCAAGCCCGAGTACATCGAGAAGTACCTGCCCAAAGACGAAGAGTAAGGCGGTGAAGTAATGCCTAAGTCCGCAGTTACTCCGACCAGAATGGTGCTCAATCAGCTCAAGGGCCGCCTCAGGACGGCCCGGCGCGGGCACAAGCTGCTCAAGGACAAGCGCGACGAGCTGATGCGCCAGTTCATGGACGTCGTAAAGAAGAACAAGGAGCTGAGGAAGAAGGTCGAGGACGGCATGACCGGCGCCTTCTCCTCGCTCACCGTGGCGAGCGCCATCATGAGCCCCGAGATGCTCGAGCAGGCCCTGCTCTACCCGAGGCAGAGCGTCGAGCTCGGCATGAAGTTCAAGAACGTGATGAGCGTCAACGTCCCCGAGTACACCTTCCGCACCAGGAACAACGACCCCAGCGAAATCTACCCCTACGGCTTCGCGCAGACGAGCGGCGAGCTCGACGACGCGCTCGAGAAGCTCGCGCAGGTCTTCGAGGATATGCTCGAGCTCGCGCAGATTGAGAAGACCATGCAGCTCCTGGCCGAAGAGATAGAGAAGACCCGCCGCCGCGTCAACGCGCTCGAGTACGTCATGATCCCCGAGCTGGAGGAGAACATCCATTACATCTCCATGAAGCTCGCCGAGAACGAGAACTCGACCAAGGTCCGGCTGCTCAAGGTCAAGGACATGGTGCTCCAGAAGGCGCACAACTACAGCTACTGAAAAAACGCACCCCCGCGAGGGGGTGCGTTTTTGCCTTTGGACGGCCCGATAGTTACCGCAGGCGGGCTATCGCGCAGCACATGGGCTTGCGCTCGCCGCCGGCGATTTCGGACTCCATGAGCTCGAAGCCCTGCCCCGCGAGCCATTCGCGCAGGGAGGCGGCGTCGAAGTTATTGTAGACGCGCAGGCCGATGGCGCGGATAAAGCGTATGTGCGCCGCGTTCGCCGGGACGCCGGAGCGCACGAAGGTGGGCGCGAAGAGGAGCCCGCCGGGCTTCAGCACGCGGCGTATGGAGGCCGCGGCCCGCTCCGGCTCCGGCATGATGTGCAGGGCGTTGCCTATGAGCGCCGCGTCGAAGGAGGCGTCCGGCAGCGCGAGGTTGTAAGCGTCCGCGACGCCGAATGCCGCGCCGCGGCTCCCGGCGCGGCGCGCGGCCCGCCCGAGCATGGCCGCCGAGAAGTCCGTCGCGTACCACTCGCAGGCGAGGGAGGCGAGGCGGAGCGTGAACTGGCCCGTCCCGCAGGCGAGCTCGAGCACGCGCATACCGGGCTCGATATAGGGCGCAATCAGCGCCGCGGCCTCGTCATAGGTGCGGTCGGAGTCGGATACGAATTTCGTATAGATATGCGAAAACCTGTCCCAAAAGCGCTTCTCGTCTCTCATATGGCTCACTCCTTATGGTAATTATGCCCTCCGCCGGAGCGCTTCTTCTGCACGGCGCGCCAGCAGTCGTCGCAGAGGCGGCCGCGGTGATGCAGCGGGAGGCTGCGCCCGCAGCGGGCGCAGAAGCGGATGTTATTGCGCAGGCGGTGGAGCAGTATCTCGTTTATGGCGTCGGCCGTGCGCTCGCGCGTGTCGTAGAGCGCGTCGGCGTCGACCTCGAGGCCGAAGGCCCGCGCGAAGGAGAAGTAGAGGTCGAGCTTGCGGTAATAGAGCTCGAGCTCGGGGAGGGTCGGCTCGGAGGAGGAGAGGCCGGGCTGCTCGATTTCCCCGCCGGCCAGATAGCGGCGCACAAAGCTGAAGAAGAGCTCCCAGAGCGCGTCCTCGTTCTCGTCGAAGGGGATGTTCGCCGCGCGCAGCTCCTGCTCCCGCGGGAGGCTGAAGCCCTTCTCGCGCAGGCGGGTTATGACCGTGAGGTAGCGCGAGATGTCGAGCTTCACGTAGGGCTCGACGGTGGGGAGCTTGTTCCACTCTGTGAGCACCTCGAGGAGGTCGTAGTCGACGTCCAGCACGAGCTCCGAGAAGCCGGCGACGGCGTGGCGTATGGGCGGCGTCACCGCCTCGAGCCCGGCGCGGATATATTCGAGGTTCTCCGTCGCGCCGACGTAGCCGCGCGGGTACATCCCCCGGCGCCCGGCCCGGCCGGCAATCTGCTTTATCTCCTCGGGCTTGAGGGGCCGCCGCTCCGTGCCGTCGAACTTCTCCGTCTCCATGAATATGACGCGCCTTATGGGCAGGTTCAGGCCCATGCCTATGGCGTCGGTGGAGACGACGTACTCCATGTCCCCGTTGAGGAAGCCGTCCATCTGGCGGCGGCGCGTGGAGTAGGGGAGGGCGCCGTAGATTATGGCGGGCTCCTTGCCCTGGCCGCGCAGGTCCTCGGCCACGCTGAGGACGCCGGCCTTGGAGAAGGTAATCAGCGCGTCGCCCGGCTCGACGCGGCGGAAATCCGTCGTGCGCTGCATACATATGAGCGGCGTGGTGCGCTCGTGGACCTGCAGCTCCCAGCTGTCGCCGCAGCTCTCTACGAGGCGGATAAGGATGTCCTTCGCCTCCGGCGCGGCGCACAGGTGGATTTCGGGCGCGAGGACGCCGAGTATCGCCCGCGTCCAGGCGTAGCCGCGCTGAGGGTCGGCTATCATCTGGCACTCGTCTATGACCGCGCAGTCGAAGCGGCGCTCGAGCGGGAGCTTTTCGGCCGTGGCGGCGAGATGCGTGTCGCCCTCGCGGACGTCCTCCTCCTCGCCGGTGGTGAGGCTGCAATCGACGCGGGCGTCGAGCAGCGTCTCCTGCGCCTCGAGGGCCAGGAGCCTGAGCGGGGCGAGATAGACGCCCGTGCGCGCGCACATGAGCCGCTCGAGGGCGTCGTGGGTCTTGCCGGTGTTTGTCCCGCCGATGTGGAGGATGAAGCTGCGGCGCATCGCGCGCGCGGCGGGGTATTCGTCCTTGGGGTTGAGGGCTATGAGCAGCTTAAGGCTCGTGCGTATGGCCTGCGGCACGTACCAGGTCGACCAGACCCGGCCCAGGCCCTCGCCCAGGAGCAGCGTGCGCGGGAAGCCGCGCGCGGAGACCAGCGCCTCCGCGTCCGCCTCGGGCTGGGCGGCGCTGAAATCGCCGAGCACCCGGCTCGCGGCGGCCTCGAGCACGGCGGGGTATTCCGCGAGCACGCGGCGGCCCGTCTCGCCGCACTCGTCCCGGCCCAGCCAGGCCGCGGCGCGGACGAAGTTCTTCATTATCTCCGGCACGCGCGCCGTGTCGCAGCGCCGGGACAGGGCGAGGAATTCCGCCATGCGGGACACGGCCTGCCGCGCGCCGAGCGGCTTCTGCCGCCCCGCGCCGAGGAGCTTTATTATAGCGCCGTGATAGTGCCCGGCGAGGCGGCCCGCCGTCCCGGGGTCGTGCCCGGCGGCGTCCCAGGCCGCTTTGAGCAGCCCGGCCGCCTGGTGCTGCCCGGCGGCGGAGGATTCGGCCCGGCCGCTTGCGAATTCGGCCGTCGCCTCGGCGGCGAGCACGTCGGCCTTGGCCCACACGCGCATCTTGCCCTTCGCGTTGGGGCGGTAGACCAGCTGCGGCTCCGGCAGCAGGGCTTTTATGAGCTCGGGCGTCCACCCGCGCCGTTTAAGGGCCGATACCGACCAGTTCTTCTGCTTGCTGCGCCCTTGCAAGGGGCATCTTCCTTCCCGTAAATGCGTTTGCCCATAGTATACCGCATTTCGCGCTCATCTTCAACGGCGCTTGCGCAAGTCCCGCCGGGGTGGTAGAATATGCGCGGGAAATTTCCAGGGAGGCGTTATTATGAAATACACCGAGCCCGAGCTCATGGAGCGCGCCGCCTGTGGTGGAGATGAACGAGGGGGGCGCGGCCATCCCTGCCGAGGAGTCTAAAAGCGTAATCCTCGACCGCCCCTTCGCGTATATGATAGTCGATATACAGTGCAATGTACCGCTCTTCTTCGGTGTCGGGACGTCGAGGGGCGGTGATGCGAAAAGAGACGCTTCGTTCCTGACTTTACGCCAACTAGCTTCTGATTGAATTATATATAAAAAATTTGATATTGAAATAGATGGATTCCTGTTGTATTCTAGTATTGTGAAAATGAGGCGCACGGTTTGCAAGCTCTGTTATGCGTAGTAAAACGCAATACAGAAATGAAAGGGGAAGTTTGAATTGGAAACGTGCAGTGCATGTGGCAATGGGAGTCTGTTTGCGGAGAGATATGGCACGGTTACTTTATGTAAAGCTTGTGCATTTAAGGTTATGACGACTAAATGGAAAAACAAGGAATATAAGACCAACACTGAAGTGGAAGAGCAAAAAAAGAGGACCCTTGGCCTTGCGCAGAAAGCAGGTTTCTTCGCAAATGCCATAAGTGGACTTGAACAATATTTTGACAGCTTAATAATTCCGGGACTCGTTAAAATCGTTGATGGAAGGCAAGAGCAAGATCTCGTGATATTTGAAGATCATTGCTATATATACACTTCTGACAAATTCAATTTCAAAGAAATCGGAAAAGAATACTTACATATAATGTCGGGAAAACGAGGTGGAGGGCCTCTTAGAGGTCTGGACGGGGCGGTTAATGCTCGTATGGCTACGGAACTTATCGATGATGTTGTAGGCTCTTTGTTGCCAGGAGGGGGAATAATAAAGCGAAGTATAGTGCGCGCTGGGAAAAACGCGGCGCTGAATATGCTGAGTGGGCAGTCAACTGGTGAATCATCCCGTACCGAGAAAAGAGCGGCGGTTTTAAACGTACGCACAGGGAAAAGAAGAGTAGATTATTCCGAGTATGATATTATTCGTTACGTTGAACCAGTTGGCGAAGAGACTGTGGGATTTATCCTTTTCCAAAACAGCGATAAAATTGACTTTCCGGACGAAGATGTGCTATTTTTCTACTCGAATAGCTCCAGTTTAAAAAAGGAAGTGTCGCAAGCCTACGATTATATTAAACAGAGGATCTCTGCAATTCAGAAAAGCCTGCAAGATGAAGAAAAGAAAAAGCTCGAAGAGGATGCTATCCGCAGAAAGAAGCTCGAAATGCGTAGTGCTGTATCTGGCTCTTTAGCCGAGGAGCTTTTAAAATTTAAACAGCTTCTGGACATCGGAGCGATTACGCAGGATGAGTTTAACGCCATGAAAAAGCAGCTTATGGATATATAGCATCACCAATTACAATAAAACAGCGTAAAATATAAGGCAGCAGAATCTCTGCTGCCTTATATTTTGAATTTGCGAGGTATCCATATGCTGAACTACTTCGCCGCGATGCCGCACACTGTCCAGGCGCTTATCGCCACGCTCTTCACCTGGGGCGTGACGGCGCTGGGCGCGGCGGCGGTCTTCCTATTCAAACGCATGAACAAGACGGCGCTGG
>DVKN01000025.1 GCA_018716005.1 Candidatus Scatomorpha stercoravium | reverse complement strand
AAGCTCACTGGCCTCGTCCGGGACGAGAGCGGCGCGGTCACGGCGGCGCGGGTCGCCTCCGGCGGCGTTGAATACATAGAAAAGTGCTCCGCCCTCGTGCTCGCGACGGGGCACAGCGCGCGGGACACTTTCCGGATGCTGCTCTCGTCGGGCGTGCCCATGGAGCCCAAGGCCTTCTCCCTCGGCGCGAGGATAGAGCACCCGCAGGCCTCGCTCGACCTTCAGCAGTACGGAATCCCGCGCGGGAAGCGTCTCCCCGCCGCGGACTACTCCCTCAGCGTCCGCCTCCCGGACGGGCGCGGGGTTTACACATTCTGCATGTGCCCCGGCGGCGAGGTCATCGCCGCGGCGAGCGAGGAGGGCGGCGTCGTGACGAACGGCATGAGCTATTCCGGCCGCGCGATGCCGAACGCGAACAGCGCCCTGCTCGCCGGCGTGAGGCCGGAGGATTTCCCCTATCCCGGCCCGCTGGGCGGCGTCGAGTGGCAGAGGGAGATAGAACATAGGGCTTTTTTGTACGCCGGCGGCAATTATTCCGCCCCGGCGCAGCTCGTCGGGGACTTCCTCGCGCGCCGCGCGAGCAACGGCCCGGGCGGCGTGAAGCCGGGCTATCTTCCGGGCGTATTCTGGGGCGACCTGCGCGAGGTCCTGCCCGGGGTAGTCGCGGATTCTCTTGCCGCTGCGCTGCCGCTGCTCGCGAGGAAGCTGCCGCTCTTCGCGGACGGCGAGGCCGTGCTGACCGGGCCGGAGACGCGCTCCTCGAGCCCCGTGCGCATACCGCGCGGCGAGAGCCGCGAGTGCGCCGTCGCGAACCTCTACCCCTGCGGCGAGGGGCCGGGCTGGGCCGGCGGGATTACCAGCGCCGCCGTCGACGGCCTGCGCGTCGCCGAGGCGGTAATCAGGAGGTACATATGAGCGGATTTTCAATCGACGCCGGCGGCTTCGGCTGGATAATGGGCACGCCCGACGAGCCCGGCGACCGCTGCCTCCACGGCCATGCCGCCGCGCGCATCGGCGCCGAGACGCTGGAATACGACTGCACCGTGAGCGCCGCGGCGCTTTACCTTCTCAAGACGCTGACGGAGGACCATGTCATGGGCGAGGACAATCAGCTGCTGCCGTGCTGCGGTTTCTTCCTCGTCGCTGACAGGGACTGCGAGAACGTCCAAATTATCGGCTGCGACAGCGGCGCGGACTGGTCGGTGTACCACGAGGGCGATATTGTGCGCCTCGTCACACCCTCCGGCGCGGAGACGCGCGTGCCCATAGCCGACTATGCGCGCGAGGTCTGCCGCTTTGCCGACGAGGTCGCGGCGTTTTATGCGCGGTGTACGCCGAAGACGGAGCCAGAGGACGATTTCGACCGCCGCGGGTGGCTGGCCTTCCGGCGCGAATGGAGGCGCAGGCGCAGTGAGGCCGCGGACGAATACGGCTTCGGGACGGAGGCGGGAATATGACGACATACGACGACGAGGCGTTTTTCAACAGCTATGCCGGCATGGCGCGCTCTTTGGGCGGGCTCGGCTCGGCGGGGGAGTGGGAGCAGTTCCGGCGGCTGCTGCCGGAGGACATGGCGGGGCTCGACGTCCTCGACCTCGGCTGCGGCTACGGCTGGCACTGCGCGTACTGCGCCTCGCGCGGGGCGCGGAGCGTGCTGGGCATAGACCCGAGCGAAAGGATGCTCTCCCGCGCCCGCGAGCTCAACGCCGCGCCGCGGATAGAATACCGCCGCTGCGCCGTCGAGGACTTCGACTGGCCGGAGGGCGCGTTCGACCTGTGCATCTCGAACCTCGCGCTGCACTATGTGGAGGACCTGCGGGGCGTATACGAGGGCGTTTACCGCGCGCTCAGGCCCGGCGGGCGCTTCGCGCTCAACATAGAGCACCCGGCCTTCACCGCCGGCGTGAACGAGGACTGGTACCGCGGCGATGACGGGCGCATACTGCACTGGCCGCTGGACCGCTACTTCGAGCCCGGGCCGCGCCGGACGCTCTTCTGCGGCTGCGAGGTCACGAAGTACCACCACACCCTCGCGCAGATAATAGGCGGGCTGCTGGAGGCGGGCTTCGCCCTCACGGCGCTGGATGAGGCGCGGCCCTCGCCGCGGATGATAGCGGACGACCCCGCCATGGCCGACGAGCTGCGCCGGCCCATAATGCTGCTGGCGGCGGCGGTTAGAGGTTGACCCCTGTAGGGCGCAGCGTCCCCGCTTCGCCGAAGCGGTTGACCCCTCAGGCGCTTCGCGCCAGCTCCCCTTTGCAAGGGGAGCTATATAATGTAGGTAGAAAGGATTGAAATTGCATGAAAATAGCGGTTATCACGGGCGCGTCCTCGGGGATGGGGCTGGAGTTCGCCAAGGCTGTGGACGCCGAGGAGGAGCTCGACGAGATATGGCTCATCGCCCGCCGGCGCGAGAGGCTCGAGGAGCTGGCCGGTTCTCTGCGCGCGAAGGCGAGGATACTGCCGCTCGACCTCCTGGACGCGGCGGCCTTCGCCGAATACGCGGCGCTGCTCGAGCGCGAGCGGCCAACGGTCACGACGCTCGTGAACTCGGCGGGCTTCGGCCGCTTCGCGCTCTTCACGGAGGTCGACCTGGAGACCAACCTGCGCATGATAGACCTCAACGACAAGGCGACGGTCGCCATGACCCAGCTCACGCTGCCATATATGAAGCGCGGCTCGCGCGTCATAAACATCGACTCGCTCTCGGCCTTCCAGCCCGTGCCCTACCAGTGCGTCTACGGCTCGACGAAGGCCTTCGTCCTCAGCTTCTCGCGCGCGCTCAACGTGGAGCTCGAGCCGCGGGGCATCCGGGTCATGGCCGTCTCGCCCGGCTGGGTGCAGACGGAGTTCTTCGACCACGCCGTCTCGGATAACGGCGCCGTCACCTACTACGACAAGCTCTGGACGCCCGCGCAGGTCGCCGAGCGGGCTATGCGCGACTATAAGAAGGGCCGCGACCTCTCCATCCTCGGCGCGAGCGTGCGCCGCCAGGTGTTCCTTGTGAAGCTGCTGCCGCATAAGCTGGTGATGAAAATCTGGATGAAACAGCAGGGACACGCGCACAGGCCGCCGGAGGATTGAACAAAAGGTAAAATCCCCCGTCAACCGCTTGACAAAGCGGGCCGATGCGGCTACGATAAGGGTTGCGCAAGCAGAAAGTGAGGCAGGACAGTTGAACATACTCTTTGAACGCTTTGAACTCCCCGAGGCGCTGAGGAAGGTCATATACAACAGCCCCAGCGTCATTATACCGACGAGCAAGGATCAGCTCTTCGAGCTCATCTTCGGCAACGAGTACACGGATAAGATAGAGGTGCTCTACGACGTCAACGGCCACCCCGTCAAGGAGGCCGAGGTCGTGAGATGCAAGAACGGCGCGGCCGTAAACTTCCCCGAGGACTATATGCGCCGCCGCGACCCGGACAGTATGCGCATAGGCGACGGGCTCGACACGGATAAGCCCCGCTTCGAGGACGTCTACGGCTACAGCTTCGACGAGCTGCGCACGGAGACCTTCCGCTGGCTCACGCGCCAGGAGCTCATCCTGGTGCCCTTCAAGTCCGGCGGCTACGACTACGGCTACGACAGCCTCCTGGTCTGCCCGCGCAACGCGGCCTTCTTCGGCTTCGCCATGGCGCAGCTGCAGGCCTTCGTCGACGTCCGCACGGTCGAGCACTTCAAGCCCCGCGCCGTCGTATACGCCGCGCCGCCCTTCAGGCACACGCACTTCGGCGGAAAGCAGGTCGTCGTGCACTGCCGCCGCCCGGAGATAGGCATACACGAGGTCTTCTCCTACAACCTCTACCCCGGCCCCAGCGCCAAGAAGGGCATCTACGCCGTGCTCATAGACATCGGCGAGCAGGAGGGCTGGGTCACCGCCCACGCCTCGAGCGCGCGCATCATAACGCCCTACGAGAACGAGATGGTCATGATGCACGAGGGCGCCTCCGGCGGCGGCAAGAGCGAGCTGCTGCAGGACGTCATGCGCTCCGGCGACGGCCGCGTGCTGCTCGGCGTCAACCTGGTGAGCGGCGAGGAGAGCTACATCTCCATGAGCGACACCTGTACGATAGAGCCCGTCACCGACGACATGGCCATGTGCCCGCCCAGCATCCAGGACAATTCCGGCAAGCTCGTCCTCACCGACGGCGAGGACGGCTGGTTCGTGCGCGTGGACGGCATTACGAGCTACGGCTGCGACCCGCAGTACGAGAAGATATCGATAAGCCCGAGCGAGCCGCTCATGTTCCTCAACCTGCAGGCCGTGCCCCGCGCCACCTGCCTGCCCTGGGAGCACTCGCTCGACTCCGATGGCAGGGCCTGCCCGAACCCGCGCGTTATCGTGCCGCGCCGCATGGTCAAGAACGTCGTGAACTCTCCCGTCGAGGTCGACGTGCGCTCCTTCGGCGTGCGGATGCCGCCCGCGACGGCCAAGGAGCCCACCTACGGCATCATGGGTCTCATGCAGATAGTGCCCCCGGCGCTCGCCTGGCTCTGGCGCCTCGTCGCCCCCCGCGGCTTCAAGAACCCGAGCATCTCCGGCGAGACCCCGCTCGCGAGCGAGGGCGTCGGCAGCTATTGGCCCTTCGCGACCGGCAAGCGCGTGACCCAGGCGAACCTCCTGCTCGAGCAGATACTCTCCTGCCCGAACACGCGCTACGTGCTTATCCCCAACCAGCACATAGGGACCTACCGCGTCGGCTTCGCCGCGGAGTGGATAGCCCGCGAGTATCTCGCCCGCCGCGGCGGCGTCAATATGAAGATGGACCGCCTCGTCCCCGCCCGCTGCCCCCTCATGGGCTACGCCCTCGGCGAGATGAAGGTGGACGGCCAGCGCATCTCGAGCCGCTTCCTCCGCCCCGAGCGCCAGGAGCACCTCGGCGAGAAGGGCTACGACAAGGGCGCGGAGATACTCTACGACTTCTTCGCGAAGGTGCTCTCCGAGTACTACCGCGACGAGCTGAGCCCCACCGGCCGCGAGATTCTCGAGTGCTTCGAGTCCCACGGCAGCGTGGAGGACTACTGCAAAATAATCCCCCTGGGTCTCAAATAAGCGACGCATACGCCAAAAGCGCGGAATTCAGCCGAATTCCGCGCTTTTTCCGCGCCAATCAGGTCTCCCGGAGCCTTTTGAGGAGACGGAGCATCCAGCCCGCCGCCCCGGTGTACCAGCTCCAGCCGGCCTCGCCGTATCTCGCGGCGTTCGCGTAGACGTCCGCCGCGAGCACGAAGGGCTCCGCGCCGTAGCTCTCGCCCCGGCTGAATATGGCTTCGACGAGCCGCCGCGCGTCGTCCCTGCGCCCGCGCTCGAGACAGGCGAGCGCGAGCCATACCGCCGCGTGCGTGTATTGCCCGCCGTTTTCGCGGAAGCCCTCGCCGTAGCCGTTTATATACCCCGCCTGCTCCGTCCCGTCCCCGAAGGGCGGGTCGAAGAGCCGGACAACTCCGCCCTCTGAGTCGAAGAGCCGCTCGAGCGCGCTCGTGAGCGCGGCGTCGCAGCGATCGCCGTTGCAGCCGGCGAAAACCGCCCAGGCCTGCGCGACGGCGTCTATCTGACAGCCCGCGCTCTCGCGCGAGCCGAGCGGCCGCCCGTCCGCGTAATAGCCCCGCCGGTACCACTCCCCGTCCCAGGCCGCCTCGACGCCGCGCCGGCAGCGCCTCGCGGCGCTCTTGAGCGCCGCGGCGGAGCGGGTGTCGAGCAACGGCGCGAAGCGTTCC
>DVKN01000239.1 GCA_018716005.1 Candidatus Scatomorpha stercoravium | reverse complement strand
CCTGACTTGCCGCCCGGTGACGTCACCGAGCGGATAACCCTCGTTAAAGGCAGCGTCGGTAACGCATTGTCAGCGGGCACAGCCCGCCCGTCCTCGCCGGCTGCGATGTGCCGGCATCGGACTGGCGACGTAGGGGCGCGGGAATTGGCTCCCCTGCAAGGGGAGCTGTCTGCGCAGCTGACTGAGGGGTCAACCTCTAAAAAACGTCCGGGAATTCGCAGAATTCCCGGACACCGCACCTATTACCTATTACTTATTCACTATTACCTATTACCTCCTCCGCCTTCCCGCGGACAGGGCGGCTGCGAGCATCAGCGCTATGACGGCCAGGTTGGCCCAGACTACGGCCTTCTCGCTCACTATGCGCAGCACGCGCGCGTCGGGGGCGGCTGCGAGGGCGCAGGCCAGGGCGGCGGCCGCGGCGGCGAGGGTGGTCAGGACGCGGGGCCGGAGCGGCCACGGGCGGCCGGGGGCGGATTTTATCCCCAGCGCGAGCCTCGCGAGGCGCGCGGAGCCGGTCAGCGCGAGGCCGCAGAGGACGAAGTCCGAGAGCACCCACAGCGCCGTCACGGGCGCTTCCACGCGCTCTGCGACGCCGAAGAGGCCGGTGTTGCGCACGAGCGCGAAGAAGGGGTAGGTGAACTCCCCGCTCAGCTCGGGGCCGAAGCGGCCCAGCACGGAGGCGATAAGCGCGGTATGGAAGAGTGCCATGCGCGCGCTCCAGGACGTCATGGCGAGCGCGCGCCGCTCCACCGCGTCCCCGGTCTCGAACAGCGGCACGAAGGTCAGCGCGAAGCCCGTGGTGCCCGCGCATTCGAGCGCGCCCAGGGCCATGCCGGGGATGTCCCGGACGCCTATGGGCAGGAGCTCGCCCCAGTCGAGCCGGGCTATGGCGGCGCCCAGTACGGGCAGCAGGGCCAGCAGGAGCAGAGGCCGGAAGAGCTCCGCCGTCCGCGCGAGGCGCTTTACGCTCCCCAGCGCGGCGAGCAGGCCCGCGCCGAGGCCCGCGGCCACGAAAATCCACGGCGTCGAGCCGGTGTATACGGTGTAGATAAAGCGCGAGGCCGCGCTGCGCACGGTGAAGCCCGCGTAGAGCGCGAGATAGAGCGCCGAGACGCCGAGAGCCGCCCGGCCCAATACCGGCGAGCGGCGCAGCAGCACCTCGCCCAGGCCCTCGCCGGGGGATTTATAACGCATCGCGCGGGATATTACGGCGCTCACGAGCGCGCAGAGCGGCAGGGCGAGTATCGGGCAGAGCCAGCCCGCGTGGGACGCCCTGCGCGCCGCCATGCCCGGCAGGAGCCGCGTGGCGGGGCTCAGGAGCGCGACAAAGCCGAGGGCCTGCAATTGCCGCCGCGTGGGCTCCCTCATTGCGTCCCCTCCCCGTAGGGCGAGGCGGCGTACTCGCGCATACTGAGTATTTTGCCCTCGCCGCTGACGGAAAAGCGCAGCGAGCCGGGCCAGCCCTCCGGCAGGGCGGCGGCCTTTTCCGGGCAGCGCGCGGCGAGCGTCCGGCCGAGGCCGAGGAAGTCCGCGCCCGAGCTCACGCATTCGCCGAGCGCCGCCTCCGCCCAGCCCGCGGCGGCCTCGCCCAGCTCCCGGCCCAGGCGCGACCAGTCCGCGGCCGAGGAGAGGGCCGCGTCCGGCGGGGCCTCCACGACGCTGCCGCGCGCGGAGACGGAGACTTCCAGCCGCGCGAGGGAGCCGTCCCCGGCCCATACGGGCTCGAGCGCGAGCTCCGCGCCGGAGAGGACGCAGACCACGCCGCCCGCAAGACGAACCTCCGCCTCGCCGGGCCCGCCGAGGAAGAGCGCCGTCCCCATCGCCGCCTCATCCGAGAGGAAGCGCGCGGGGCCGGAGCTTGTCAGCACGGCGAAGCCCG
Organism: Candidatus Scatomorpha stercoravium; assembly: GCA_018716005.1. Lineage (GTDB taxonomy): Bacteria > Bacillota > Clostridia > Oscillospirales > Oscillospiraceae > Scatomorpha > Scatomorpha stercoravium. The sequence goes on along the minus strand of DVKN01000239.1, from coordinate 2,420 downwards.
CGGGCAGGATTTTGCCGTCCTCCAGCCTGACCGCGGCCGCGGCCGCCGCGCCGGACTCCGCGAGCGAGCGCGATACGTCCGCGCAGGTGGGCGTCCTCCCCGTGCCGGAGCGCTCCATGCGCCCCGCGAGGGCGTCCAGGGCCGCGAAGACGTCCTCGGGCCCATCTGAGCCGGCCACGAGCTCCGCCGCCTCCGCGCCGCGCAGGACATAGAGCTCGGTGTCGAGCCTCAGCTCGCGGCTGCGGGCGACGCCGTCGAGCCAGCGGGCCGTCTCGGCCGCCGCGGCCTCGCCCAGCACTACGGCCCCCGTGCCGGAGAAAAAGAGGCTCCCCGCCCCGGCCTCGTCCGCCAGGGCGCGCATGGCGGCCTCCATGGACTCGCCGGAGGCCTTAATGCGCAGCGGCTCGCGCCCGGAGGCGTCCGCGCCCGTGGCGGCGGAGAGCGTGACGGAGCCCCCATCCAGGTCTATCCCCAGGGCCTGCACGACCTCGAGCGACTCCGTGTCGCGGTAATTATGCCCCACGCCCCCGGCGCAGCCGGCGAGGGAGAGGAATATGAGCGCCGCGAGCGCGGCGGCCGGCTTGCGCATATCACACCTCATTTCTGACGGCGCCGGTTCCATCCGGCGAGATGCCGCGGCCGGAGCTTGTTCGCGGCGTTGGGGCGCTTGAGCAGCACCCGCGCAAGCGCGCCGGAATCCGAGCCCGTGAAGGGCGCCGTATAGCTCACGCCGAGGCTCTCGAGCCCGGCCGTGTACCATATAATAAGCGCCGCGCCCATGACGACGCCGTATATGCCGAGCGCCGCCGCGGCCGCGACGAGCGCCAGGCGGAAGAGCCGCACCGCGCCGCCCAGGTCCTGGCTCGGCATCGTATAGCCCGCTATGCCCGCGAGCGCGACGACTATGACCGCGATGGGCGAGACGACCTTCGCCTCCACCGCGCTCTGTCCGACGATAAGCGCGCCGATTATGCTCGCCGTCTGCCCCACCGGGTCCGGGAGGCGCAGCCCCGCCTCCTGCAGGAGCTCGAAGGCCAGCAGCATGGCCGCGACCTCCGTCGCCGCGCCGAAGGGCACGTACTGCTTCGCCGCCGTCATGCTCAAAAGCAGCTTCACTGGCAGCATCTCCTGATGGTACATGCTTATCGCGACGAAGGCCGCCGGGAGCAGCAGCGAGACGGCGAGCGCTATCCAGCGCAGGAGCGTCAGCATGCTCGCGACGGCGAAGTGCATGGCGCTGTCCTCGGGCACGCGCAGGAAGGCCGCGAGATCCGCCGGTAGCAGGAAGCCCAGCGGCAGCCCGTCGACGAGTATGCCCACGCGCCCGTCCAGGAGGTGCATCGCGAAGGTGTCCGGCCTCTCCGTGTGTATGAGCTGCGGCAGGGGCGAGCGCGGCGAGTCCGCGACGTACTCCTCCAAATCTCCCGCGGCGAGCAGGCCGTCGATGTCTATCTCCGCGAGCCGCGCCGAGAGGCGCGAGACGGTTTCCGCCTTCGCCGCGCCCTCTACATATAATAATGCGACCGCCGTGCCCGAGAGCCGGCCCACGACGCTCTGCTCGAGCTTGAGCGAGGGCGTGCGCAGCCGGCGGCGGACGAGGGAGGTGTTCGTCCTCAGCGTCTCGACGAAGGCGTCCTTGCCGCCCTTGATGGCCTTCTCGACGGCGGGCGAGCTCACGGAGCGGGAGAGCGTCGTGCGCGTCTCGAAGGTCAGCGCCTCGCCGAGCGGCTCGAATATGAGCGCGCAGCTCCCGCCGAGGAGGTCGGCGACGCACTCGTCCGTGGTCTTCCGCCGCCGCACGGTGCAGGCGTAGGCCGCGCCGCGCTCGAGCTCGTCGGCGAGCTGCGCCGGGCCGGACGAGGCCATGACGCGCCTCGCGTCCGTCAGCGGCCGGAGCACGTCCTCGGATACCGCCGCGCCGTCGACCAGCCCGTCGAGCCAGCAGAGCGTGAGGCAGCCGAAGCCCTCCATCAGCCCGGGCAGGACGCGCCGCTGCTCGAAGTCGGCGCAGAGCGAGAATATCTCCGCGAGCGACCGCGGCGTCAGCGGCAGGTCATAGCGCGGCTTTTTTTCCGGGTGCGGGGGAATCTCCCGAGAATTTTTTTCGTCCATGCGGCTTATTATACCCGCTTTTCGCGGCCTTATTTGCCGCCGCGGTACGGATTCGTACCGAAAATTGCGCTTTTATAGGCAAAAGAACCACAATATATTGGGGTCAAATCCGCGCGGAAGGGCCGTTTTAAAAAAAGTCTGATTTTTTTGAAAAAAAGTGTTGACATCCGGGCTCGGTAGTGGTATATTAAGCAAGCGCTCGAGAGACGGCACTGTGAAAGATGCACAGAACTCGACGCGAGTGCACCTTGTAAATTAAACAATGTAAGTAAAAGCTTATGCGAAAAAGCACCAGAGAAGGGTTCTTT
>DVKN01000238.1 GCA_018716005.1 Candidatus Scatomorpha stercoravium | reverse complement strand
AAGAGATCCTCCAGGCTCCTTTCGACCAATGAGCCGGATATGAAAACCTTTTGAGGGAGGATAAATTTAAAACATAAGACAGCCAGCAGCAGGCAGGCAAGGACCGCAATCAATATAAGCCATGCTTTCTTTTTCCTCGCGATGTTCATAATATCCTCCCTTCTCCAAATAGAGCCGAAACATTAAACGCGCCTTAAGGGCATCAATATGCTGCGCCGGGCGAACTATACCCGTACATGACCGCCGCCGAATCAGACGGTGAATATAAATCTGCCAGGCCTGCGGTGTGTCCGGCTTCGTGTAGAAATACTGCCGCAGAGCGCGCCCCGCTTCAAACAAAACGCCCCGCGCGGCTCCGCTCATCCGAGGGTGTATTTGCGGAAGACGTCCATGAGCTCGCGGCAGACGCCTATATTGATGCCCTTGCCGTCATCAAAGGTGTAGGTCACGGTCTCAATGGTGGCGTTGGCCCACTCGTAGTCCCTGCCCTCGGGGACGGCGAGGAACCTGTACGGGTCGCCTTCTGCCTCGCAGAGCGACCAGGGTATGCCCTGCTCTTCGAGCATGGCGATGAAGTCGTCGGTGTAGTTCACGGGGATGGAGACGTCCCAGCCCACGTTGCAGGCGAAGATGCCGAACTCGTTGAGCATGAAGCCCACGCCGTAGTTTTCGGCTATCTCCTGCACGGGGCGGATTATCTGTTCGTAGATTTCATCGGCGGTGAAGTTTGCGCCGCTGCTCCAGCTCTCGCCGTCCCAGACAAGGTCGGCGGCGCCGGTGACTATGCCGTTGTGCCTGTCCACCGGGACGAGGCCGGTTACCACGCCGTCGTCCTCCATTATGAGCTCGTATATCATCGAGCCGGCGTCGAGCGTCTCGAGCGTGAGGGAGCTCACGCCCTCCGGTATCTCTATCGGGTAGGGTTCGTTGAAGCGCCAGCCGTCCGCGGCCTCGTCAAAGTAGTCGCCCTGGACGTTTACCGTCACCGTCTCGCCGTTATCGAAGGTGACCCTGAAGGGCCTGTAATACCAGAAATCTATCCTGAGCGTGTTCCCGCCGATGTCCCCGGATATGGTCATGGGCTCGCCCTCATAGAGCCTCACGGGGAAGTATGGGTAGGGCCAGGTCGCCTGCGGCGCGGTGAAGCCGTCCGCACCGTCGCAGAGGTAGTTGGGCGAGTAGGGATGGTAGCCCAGCGCGAGGCCGAGTTTGGCCATCTCCTCGACCCACTGCATGTCGGGGTTGTTGCTAAAGGAGATGAGCAGCAGCCTCTCCGGGTCTATGGCGCGCAGGCTGTCCGCCAGGGCGCCCAGCTTCCGCGCGCCGTAGGCGATATTGTTTCCTTCCGGCTCTATCTCGTTCAGGAGGTCGAAGCTCAGGTAGCGGCTCGGTATCCCGGCGTACCGGCGGGCGATGGCCTCCCAGTACGCGTATGTGAGCTCCCAGCCCTCGTCCGTCGTCGGCATGACGTTCGTGCGGCTGCCGGAGCCGTCGAGGAACCACTTCATAGCTATCTGGAGGTGTACGCCGTATTCAATACACCAGGCGACAAGCTGGTCGAGCTCCTTGAGCTCCTGCTCGCTGACGAGATACGGGTCCTCGGGGTAATCGGGGTATCTCAGCGTGGAGAAGCAGAGATAGAACCTCGTGAAGTTGAAGCCGTTATCCGCGAGCAGGGCTATATCCGCCTCGGAAATCTTCATGTAGCGGTGCTCGCTGTCCTTCCTCGCGGCGAGGCCCGCGCCCTTCCAGTCGGGGAGCTCGCTCTGGCTCGGCTCCGGGAGGTCGGTTTCGGCGCTCAGCAGCTCGGTTGTGATGACGCTCTCGTCGTAAGCGCCGACCTCGCTGATGTGTATGTAGCTTGCCGGCTCGTTGGGCATGGACTCATAGAGCCTCACGGCGGAGAGCATAGCCGCGCGGAGCGTGAAGTCCCCCGCGAAGTCAATGTCGCAGGTGTCCCAGTCCACGTCCAGCAGCGGCCGGCGCGTCTCATACGACACGCGCGCCGTGCAGAAGAAGTACGCGGGCCCCAGGGCGTTATCGGGGTCGTTCATCATGTCGTTTTCGGAGGAGTAGCCCTCCTCCCAGGGGAATATCGGGTAGTCCCAGGTGGCCTCGGCGCCCCAGTCGTAGTTGTCCTTCAGGAACCAGTAGTCGCAGTTCGCGTCGTCCACGCCCAGGGTCTGCGCGGCGAAGAGCAGTGAAATCATGGCCCCGTCGCGCGTCATCGGCGTATCTGGCGCGCCGGCGGTCATCTCCTCCCAGGCGGGCAGAGCGCCCTCGTCCACGCGGGAAATCATCCGGCCGAGCATATCACAGAACTCGCTCCAGCTCACGATATAGCTGTCCGGGGCCTCGTCCTCCAGCCCCTCGGGCATAAAGCCATAGCCAATCGCGCGCCCGTATTCCAGAAGTGTGACTTCGTCGAGCTCCGCCGCGGCGGCTTCGCTCTGGACGGGCTCCTCCGCTCCCGGGCTCTCCGAGGTCTCCTGCCCGCCGCAGCCGGCGAGCAGCCCGACGATAAGCGCGAGGCAGAGGATAAGGGGGATTACGCTCCTTTTTTTCATGCCGCTTCATCCTTTCTAAAAAAATCAGGCGGCCGGAGGGACGCGCGTCCCTCCGGCTGCCTGCCGGATCCGGTTATTCTTCGGTTTTGACTATCGCGATATGCAGCTCGTCGAGCTGCTTCTGCGTGACTTCGCCGGGGGCGCCCATCATGAGGTCCTGGGCGTTCTTGTTCATCGGGAAGGGGATAATCTCGCGTATCGAGTCCTCGCCGGCGAGCAGCATGACCATGCGGTCGACGCCCGGAGCGATGCCCGCGTGCGGCGGCGCGCCGTAGCAGAAGGCGTTG
>DVKN01000237.1 GCA_018716005.1 Candidatus Scatomorpha stercoravium | reverse complement strand
GTCAGGCCTTGATGCCGTACTTCTTGTTGAACTTATCGACGCGGCCGCTGGTGTCGACGAGCTTCTGCTTGCCGGTGTAGAACGGGTGGCACTTGGAGCAGATTTCGACGGTGATGTTCTCACGGGTGGAGCCGGTCTCAATCACGTTGCCGCAGGCGCAGCGGATAGTGGTCTTGTAGTACTTGGGATGGATGCCTTCCTTCATGTCGTTCACCTCATAATGAGCTGCCTTGAGTATGCCGCCGCGGCATGGTTACAAGGCGCAGATGGTATTTTACCACGCCATTAGTCAAATAGCAAGGGGAAATGCAAAATATTTTCGCCTTACGCGGCTGCGGCGCCGCGCCTTTTATGGGCGCGGCGCCGCGTATGGGCTTATTTGCTCGGCATGAGGTACTTATAATACTTCCCGGGCAGCTTCGGCTTCGCGGTGATGCCGTGGAAGCCGGTCGGATATCTCGCGTACCCGACCTGGTGCACGGCCTCTATGCCCTTCGCGGTGGTCTCGATGAACTTCGCGGGCAGGGCGAAGACGAGCTCGTCGTCCTGGGTCTGGCCGAAGACGCGCTCGCCGCCGCCGGGGATGACTATGGTCGGCTCCTGGCGGACGTAGACCTTGTTGATGTAGCTGGCGCAGGCGAGGCGGCCGAGGGTGTAGCTCGCGACGCCGTCGCCGGTGTAATAGGCGTAGCCCTGGGCGAGGCGCGTGGCCTGGGCGCTGTTGCCGTAGACGAGGACGATGTCCGGCTCGAAGGCGGCGCTCTCGTAGGGCGCTATCCAGATGGCGTCGGGGGCCTTCTCGAGCAGGACGTTCGCGGCCTCAATCTTGACGGCGGCCTCCTCGCTGCCGGCGTAGCCGGGCACGGTCACCTTGCCGGCGAGGAGGTTCTCCGTGGGCAGGTAGCCCATGGCGCACAGGGCGGGCGGACAGGCGTGGTCCTCTTTGCGGAAGACCATGGTGAAGCCCATGCGCCGCGCGGCGGACACGCCCTGGCATACCGTGAGCGGGTAGCCGAACTTGTCCATGGGCATGACCGCGCCCTCCGGCGGCTCCGCGCCGTCGAAGACGAGCTTTACCGCAACGGGGTCGGTCTGCGGGCGGATGTACTTCGCCACATTTCTGAGGAACAGTTCTTTGAGCTCCATAATTGGCCTCCTTTATGGGATATATTCATACAGCCGCCCTTTTCGCGGGGCGGCTGTATGGCGGGATACGGGTTTTAGATGAGCTTCTTCTCCTTGAGCTCGGCAATCTTGGCGTCGTCGTAGCCGAGGATGGTCTTGAGGACGGCCTCGGTGTCCTGGCCCATGCTGGGGGCGCCGCGCCAGACCTTGCCCGGGGTCTCAGAGAGCTTGGGGGCGATGCCGAAGGCGGTGATGTCCGCGCCGACGGTCTGGTCCTCGTAGCTTATCCAGTCGCCGCGGGACTTGAAGTGCTCGTTCTCGAAGGTGTCCTTGGCGTTGTTGACCTTGGAGCAGGGGACCTTCGCGGCCTCCATGATGTCCTCTATCTCGGCGGCGGTGTGGTTCGCGCACCACTCGACGACCTTGTCGTTGAGCTCGCGGCCCTTGGGGCTCGCGACGGCCTCGACGCCGGAGGAGCAGTCCTTATAGTTGAAGTACTCGAGGTCGAAGCCAAGAGCCTGGATGCAGCGCTTGTACACGCCGGGGCCGAAGGCGCCCAGGGCGACGAGGGCGTCGTCCTTCGTCTTGAAGAGGTCGTAGGGCTGGAAGGCGGGGGAGGCGTTGCCGCTGCGCTCGCTGACGGCGCCGGCCATGGTGTAGCCCGTGTAGGTGCCGCACATATACTGGGCCATCGCCTCGAACTGGGCGACGTCGACGACCTGGCCCTTGCCGGTGCGCTGGGCGACGGTGTAGGCGGCGAGGGTGCCGAAGAGGGCGGCGAAGGCGGAGACGAAGTCGTTCATGTAGGGCTTGGCGACGACGGGGTCGCGGTCCTTGAAGCCCTGCAGGTACAGCCAGCCGGAGAAGGCCTGGCCTATCATGTCGTAGCTCGCGCGGTTGCAGACGTTGGGCAGGCCGCCGAACTTGGCGTTGCCGAGGCCGGAGATGTGGACGATGACGAGCTTGGGGTTGACCTCGAGCAGGTCCTCGTCATGGATGCCCAGCTTGTCGAGCCAGACCATGTTCTCCATGTATATGTCGGACTCCCTGATGAGGCCGTAGAAGAGCTCCTTGACCTCGGGGTGCTTGAGGTTGAGCTCGAGGGAGAGGCTGAGCTTGTTGCGCGCGTCCTGGGCCCAGGCCGTGGAGACCTTCTTGCCGTTGACCTCGGCGAAGGGGGCGAGCATACGCAGCGTGTCGCCCACGCCGGGGCGCTCGATGTGGATAACTTCGGCGCCGAAGTCGGCCAGCATGGTGGCCGCGAAGGGCATGGCGATGAGGGAGCCGGAGGTGATGACGCGCATTCCGGCAAAGGGGCCGTACTCGGGGATGATGAACTTGCGATCGCTCATTTTGCGTTCTCCTTTTTTGCGTTGATTATTGTTTGGCCTTGCGGGCCTTTATTTCGGCTATCAGCGCGGGGATGACCCTGCGGTAATCCATTACCGCGCCGTAGTGCGAGACGTCGTAGATGGGCGCGCTCGCGGTGTGGTTGATGCTCATGATGCAGCCGGAGTTCTGCATTCCGGCGAGGTACTGGACGGAGCCGGAGATGGCGACGTTGAGTATGAACTTGGGCTTGACGGTGGTGCCGCTCTGGCCTATCTGGTCCTCGTGCGGCATCCAGCCGTTGTCGTTGAGGGGCCTCGAGCAGGCGAGCTCGCCGCCGAGGAGCTCCGCGAGCTCGCGGAGCTGGGCGAGATCCTCCTCGCTCTTTATGCCGCGGCCGCCGGCCACGAGCACGTCGCACTCGTCTATGGGCTTGCCCTCGAACTTCTTCATGCTCGTCTCGAGCACGACGTAGCCGTCGTCGGCCTCGACCTCGACGCTCTCGGTTATGAGCTCGCCGGACGCGCCGGCCCTGGGCTCGAGGGGCTCGAAGACCTTGGGATGGACGGTGACCATCTGCGGGCGCTTCTCGAGAATGACGATGTGGCTGAGTATGTTGCCGCCGAAGTTCGGCGTGGTCTGCACGAACACCCCGTCCTCGTCGACGTCCAGGTCTATCGCGTCGGCGGTGAGGCCGGTGCGCAGAGCGCACATGACGCGCGGGGCGACGTCGCGGCCTATCGGGCTCGCGGCGAAGAGGAATATGCTCGGCTTATGCTTGCTGGCGAGCTCGACGAGGACCTTCTCGTAGGGCCTCGCGCTGTACTGAGCGAGGTTCGGGTGCTCGGCGAGTATCACCTGCTCCGCGCCGTAGGCGTAGAGCGTGTCGGCGAGGCCGGAGACGTTGCCGCCCAGGAGGACGGCGGTGACGGTGTCGGTTCCGCCGAGCTTGGCCTTGAGGTCGTGGGCCTTGGCGAGCAGCTCGAAGTCGGTGCCGGAGAGGACGCCGTTTTCCTGCTCGGCGAACACCCAGATGCCCTTGCACTCTTCTTTTGTCATGCTGTCCGCCTCCTCAAATGATGTGCTCGGCCTCGAGCACGTCGGCTATGGCCTTCGCCACGGCCTCGGGCTCGCCGGTGAAATACGTGGTGTCGGTGTTGCGCTTGGGCGGCTCGAAGATGCGCTTGTTGGAGCTGGGGGAGCCGGGGATGCCTATCATGTCCGGCTCGCAGCCGAGGTCGGCGGCGTTCCAGGTGTAGCGCGGCTTCTTGAGCGCCTTCATGATGCCTATCGGCGTCGCGTAGCGCGGCTCGTTCGCCTCGGCGCAGACGGTTATGAGCGCGGGGAGCTTTACCTTGACCTTCTCGGTGCGGTCGGGCAGCAGCCTCTCGCAGACGGCCCAGCCGTCCTCAATCTCGACCTCGCCGCAGAGCGTGACCTGCGGGATGCCGAGGAAGGCGGCGATGATGGGGCCGGTCTGGGCGGTCTCGGCGTCGGTGGCGTGGCGGCCGCAGATAAGCAGGTCGTAGCCGCCTATCTTCTCCGCCGCCTTGGCGAGCGGATAGCCGGTGGCCAGGGTGTCGGCGCCGCCGAGGGCGCGGTCGGAGAGCAGGGCGCTCTCGTCGCAGCCCATGGCGAGGGCCTTCTTGAGCACGTCGTCGGCCTGCGGGGGGCCCATGCTGACGGCGACGACCGTGCCGCCGTATTTCTCCTTGAGCCGCAGCGCGGTCTCAACGGCGTTGGCGTCGAGGGGGTTCATGATGCTCTGCACGCCCTCGCGCATCAGGTTGCCGGTTTTCGGGTCGAGCTTGACGTCGTCCGTGTCCGGGACCTGCTTTACGAATACGATTATCTTCATTGTCTCTCTCCAATTAACTTAATTCGCGGGGGGGCTGCGGCGCCGCGCCCCCCGCCGGGCTGCGCTGCGCGGGACTTACTTCTGGGCCAGGACGGTGCCGCCAATCAGCATACGGAGTATCTCGTTGGTGCCCTCGCCTATCTCGAGGAGCTTCGCGTCGCGGACGAAGCGCTCGACGTGGTACTCCTTGGAGTAGCCGTTGCCGCCGAGGACCTGCTGGCACTCCAGGCAGATCTGCGTGCAGCGGGTGCCGGAGAAGAGCTTGGTCTGCGCGGCCTCGAGGGTGTGACGCTTGCCCTCGGCCTTCATGCGGGCGGTGTCGTAGGTGAGGAGCTCCATGGCGCGAATCTCGGCGCTCATGTCGGCGAACTTGAACTGGACGCCCTGGTGCTTGGCGATGGGCTTGCCGAAGGTGTAGCGCTCGTTGGCGTAATTCTTGGCAATCGTCATGGCGTGCTCGGAGAGGCCGGCGGCGATGGCGCCGATGGAGATGCGCGCGCCGTCGAGGGCCTGCATGGCCATCTTGAAGCCCATGCCGGTGCTGCCCAGCAGGGCGTCGGCGGGCAGGTGGATGTTGTCGAAGCTGAGCTCGCAGGTCGCGCTGCCGCGCATGCCCATCTTGTCCTCGAACTTGCCGACGGTGAGGCCCTCGGCGTCCTTCGGGACGATGAAGGCGCTGATGCCCTTGTTGCCGGCCTCGGGGTCGGTCTTGGCGAGGATGATGTAGTAGTCGGCGACGCCGGAGTTGGTTATCCAGGCCTTGCCGCCGTTGAGTATCCAGCCGCCGTCCTCGGCGGGGGTGCAGGTGCTCTTGATGCCGGCGGCGTCGCTGCCGGCGCTGCTCTCGGTGAGGCCGAAGGCAAAAATCTTGCCCTGGGCGGCCTGCGGGAGGTACTTGTCCTTCTGGGCCTCGCTGCCGTGGTAGAGTATGAGGTCGCAGGCGAGCCAGTTGGCGTCGAGGAAGAGCGCGACGCTGGCGCTGCCCTTGGCGAGCTCGTGGATAACGATGATGCTCGTGACCGCGTCGCCGCCGCCGCCGCCGTACTTCTCGTCGAGGTGGATGCCCATCAGGCCGGCCTGAGTGAGCTTCTTGTGCAGATCATAGTCAAAGCCGTTCTCGTCCATCCACTTGTCGCGGGGCTCGACCTCTTTCTTGGTGAACTCGCGCACCATGTCGCGGATCATTACCTGCTCTTCGGTGAAGTTAAAAGTCATTGTTCCAGCCTCCTGAGCTTAGATTCATTTCGGGGTCTCGGCCCCTTTGTGATTTGATTATCACACTTGCGCCCCGGAAACTCAATCAGATATGATGCTGGAAATTCTCTATATCTTGCTGCGTTAAAGAATTGACCACCAAAATTCAGCAAGATATATGGATTGTCAGCAATATAACGTTTATTAACGCCGCGTCCGCCATATTTTATTCATTTTTAACTTATTGACGGGGGTTTATGTTTGATTTATAATAATCTTGTCCAATTTGAATTGCGCCGACAGGTGGGCGCGGGGCCGCTTTTGCGGCGCTCGCGCGCCGCTTCAGGCCGCAAAAAGATGCGGAAACGGGATTCGGCCGCCCGGCGCGGCGTCTGATTTCTATATATTTTGCTTGAGAGAGGGGGCGGTCAGCCTTCATTGGGGATTCGTTTATCGCCGGCGGGGGCGACCAGCTGGAGGACTACCTGCGCGACTTCATAGAGCGCGCCGCCGACCCCGAGGAGGAGCCGGGGAGCGCCGCCTCGGACGAGGAGGACTACCTCGAGCTCTTCATCTCGCGCTCGCTGGAGGGCGAGGAATATGAGGAGGTCGTGCCCGCGGGGCCGGAGCACGCCGGCCCGGACATCAAGTACTCCAAGTTCATCCACTCATACGCGGGGCTCGACCCCGAGAGCGGCATCGGCCTCGTGCGCCTCACCAGCGCCGTCGTGCCGCCCGAGGGCTTCACCGTGCGCGGCGACGACGCCACGCTGATGTGCTACTCGCTCTCCGGCGAGGGCGACGCGGTGACGGACGGGCGGGCCCTGCGCTGCCGCAAGTACGACTGCGTGTGGCTGGACTGCTCGCGCCGGGTGCAGCTGCGCGCGGCCCCTGGCAAGCCCTGGGAGTGCGCCTTCGTGCGCGTCCAGGGGCATATGCGCTCCAAGCTCTTCGAGAGCCTCTGCGCCGCGCTGGACCTGGGCCGCGCCGTGCAGCTCACCTTCGGGGCCGGCACGCGCTTCCGCTCGCTCATCTGGCAGCTCCTGAGCCCGCGCACGGAGCAGACGCCGGAGCCCGACAGCATGTACGCGCACCTGCTGCTGAGCCTTTTCGTCGAGGTCGATCTCGCCCTGGTGAGCGCCTCGGCCAAGCAGGTGATAGTGCCGGACATCATCGTCGCCATCCAGAGCTACATAGACCGCAACTACGCCTCGCAGATAACGCTCGACGCGCTCTCGCGCAGCTTCGGCATAAGCAAGTACCATATGTCGCGCGAGTTCAAGCGCTATATAGGCAAGAGCCCCAACGACTACCTCATAGACCTGCGGCTCGACCGCGCCAAGAGCCTGCTCGTGGACTCCGGGCGCACGATAGCCGACATAGGCCAGCTCGTGGGCATACCGAATATCAACCACTTCCTCTACCTCTTCAAGAGCCGCGAGGGCATAACCCCCTCGGCCTTCCGCAAGCAGAGGATATGAAAAGCCCCCGGAACCGCGCGGTCCCGGGGGTTTGGCTGTACGTATATCAGTCGCCGAAGCGGATGCCGATGTCCCTGGCGACCTGGATAAGCGGGTGGTCGGTGGGCAGGAACTTGGTGCGGCTGGCCGCGTCCTCGAGCGGGACGGAGACTATCTGCCCGTTGCGGATGCCGACCATAGTGGCGTACTGCTTGTTCATAATAAGGTGCGCGGCGGCGGTGCCGAACTGGGTGGCCAGCACGCGGTCGTAGGGGCAGGGAGGGCCGCCCCTCTGATAGTGGCCGGGCACGGTGACGCGGGTCTCCTGGCCGGTCATCTCCTCGAGCTCGCTCGCGATGCGGTAGGATATTGTGGAGTGGCGGCTCTGCTCCTTGGCGCGGCGGCGCTCCTCCTCGCTCATGACGGCGTCCGTGTCGCTGACGGCGCCCTCGGCCACGGCGATGATGGAGAAGTTGCGGCCGGAGCGGCGGCGCTCCTCGAGCGCCTCGGCGACCTTCTCGATATTGTAGGGTATCTCGGGTATCAGGATTATGTCCGCGCCCGAGGCGATGCCCGCGTTGAGCGTGAGCCAGCCGGCGTCGCGGCCCATGAGCTCGACGAGGAAGACGCGGGAGTGGCTGCTCGCGGTGGAGTGGATGTAGTCTATGACGTTCGTGCCGATGTCCACGGCGCTCTGGAAGCCGAAGGTGGTGTCCGTGCCGTAGATGTCGTTGTCTATGGTCTTGGGCAGGGTGACGATGTTCAT
>DVKN01000236.1 GCA_018716005.1 Candidatus Scatomorpha stercoravium | reverse complement strand
ATGCCATGGGCTATCTCTGCGTGCTTGCAGAGCATGCGGTACTCGCCGTGCACGGGGATAAAGAAGCGCGGCCTGGTCAGCGCGAGCATCATCTTCTGCTCCTCCTGCGAGGCGTGGCCGGAGACGTGCAGGTCGGTGTGGCGGTCGTATATGACCTCCGCGCCCTTGCGGCAAATCTCGTCTATGACCCGGGAAATGGTCGTCTCGTTGCCGGGTATGGCGCTCGCGGAGATTATGACGCAGTCGTTCGCGTCGATGTTTATCTGCTTGTGCTCGTTGAAGGCCATGCGGTAGAGCCCGCTCATGGCCTCGCCCTGGCTGCCCGTCGTAATTATGACCGTGCGTTCCTTGGGCTGGCCCTTTATCTGCGTGAGCTCCATGAGCGTGCCCTCGGGCACCTCCATGTAGCCGAGCTCGGTGGCGACGCGGAGCATATTCTCCATGCTGCGGCCGGTCACGGCGACCTTGCGCTTATACTTCGCGGCGACGTTGATAATCTGCTGGATGCGCTGGATGTTCGAGGCGAAGGTGGTGACGATGATGCGCTTCTCGCAGCCCTTGAATATCTGGTCGAACTTCTCGGCGACCTTGCGCTCGCTCTCGGTGTGGCCCGGGCGCTCGACGTTCGTGGAGTCGGCGAGGAGGGCGAGCACGCCCTGTTTACCGAGCTGGCCGAGGCGCGCGATGTCCATCATCTCGCCCTGTATGGGCGTGACGTCTATCTTGAAGTCGCCGGTGTGTATCACGACGCCGATCGGCGTCCTTATGGCGAGGGCCACGGAGTCCGCAATGGAGTGGTTGACGTGGATGAACTCAATCTCGAAGCAGCCGAGCTTGAAGCGGTCGCCGGCGTGCTTCGTGAAAATCTGCGTGTTATACAAGAGGTCGTGCTCCTCGAGCTTGAGCTCGATTATGCCCGCCGTGAGCGGCGTCGCGTAGATGGGCACGTCCAGGTCGCGCATGACGTAGGGTATGGCGCCGATGTGGTCCTCGTGGCCGTGGGTGATGACTATGCCGCGTATGCGGTCCTTGTTCTGCTTGAGGTAGGTGATGTCCGGGATGACGACGTCGACGCCGTAGAGCTCCTCGTCCGGGAAGCCGAGGCCGCAGTCCACGACGACGATGTCCTGCCCGTACTCGTACACGGTGAGGTTCTTGCCAATCTCACCGAGCCCGCCGAGCGGGATGATTTTTAATTTTGCCATTTAATACTCCTTTAGCTCAGTCTATGTATATCTACGGCTATACGCATTATAGCCGCTCTGTCCGTATTTTATAGCCCGCTCACATCTCCACGCGGCCCTCGAGGGCGCGCTGGAGCGTGGCGTCGTCGGCAAATTCGAGGTTGCTGCCCACGGGTATGCCGTAGGCGAGGCGCGTCACCCTGACGCCGAAGGGCTTCAGGAGGCGCGAAATGTACATGCTGGTGGTCTCGCCCTCGGTGTCCGGGTTGAGGGCCATGATGACCTCCTCCACTCCCCCGGCGGCGACGCGGCCGACGAGCTCGGAAATCTTGAGGTCGTCGGGGCCTATGTGGCTCAGGGGCGAGAGGACGCCGTGGAGGACGTGGTAGAGGCCGTTATACTCGCGCCCGCGCTCTATGCTGGCGACGTCGCGCGGCTCGGCAACGACGCAGATGACGCTCCTGTCGCGCTTGTCGCTCGCGCAGATGGGGCAGAGCTCCGCGTCCGTGAGGTTCTGGCAGACGGCGCAGGTGTGCACGCTGCCGCGCGCGCTCATTATGGCGGCGGCGAAGCTCTCCGCCTCCCCCTCCGGGAGGCTGAGGACGTAGAACGCGAGCCGCTGGGCGCTCTTCTTGCCGATGCCGGGCAGCATGGCGAACTTATCTATCAGGTTTTCCAGCGCAGCGGGGAAAAAAGAAGCCATAGCGTTACTTTCCTTGCAGAGGTATATTAAGCGCGCACGTCGGCGGCCATGCGCAGCGCGGCGATGGCGGCGGCGCGGTCGCTCTTGGCGAAGATGGCGTTGCCCGCGACAAGGACGTCGGCGCCCGAATCCGCCACCAGGGGCGCGGTCTCCTCGTTTACGCCGCCGTCGGCCTCGAGCAGGCAGCCGGGCTTATACTGGTCTATGAGCGCGCGCACTCCGCGCATCTTCGTGAGCGCCTCGCGCTGGAGGCGCTGCCCGCCGAAGCCGGGCTCGACGGTCATGACGAGCACCATGTCCAGGTACTCGAGATAGGGCAGGACGACGCTGCCGGGCGTCGCGGGCTTGAGGGCGAGGCCGGCCTTCCTGCCGTAGGCGTGTATCTCCTGGAGGCATTTTATTATCTCCACGGGCTCGTCCGCCTCCACATGGACGGTGACCATGTCCGCGCCCAGCTCGCAGAAGCGCCCCGCGTAGCGGCGCGGCCTCGTGACCATCATGTGTACGTCCGTGAACATATCCGTATGGCGGCGGAGGCTCTTGAGCACGGGGAGACCTATGGTGATATTGTGGACGAATTCTCCGTCCATCACGTCGAAATGGAGCCAGTCGGCGCCGGCGGCGCGCACTTCCTCGGCCTCGCTGCCCAGCCTGGCGAAATCGGCGGCGAGGATGGATGGGGCAATTTTTATCATAGTGAACCTCCGTCACGGCCTGCGGGCCTCGCGCGTAATATGGAGAGCGGTACGGCTCGCGCGAGCCCGGCCTTCATATAGGGGGCTCCCGGGCCCATTTCCCGGCAGCCCCCGCTGCAAACGCGCCTTCCGGCCGTTCGCGCGATAATACGGCTATATTATACCCCGTTTACCGTCCTGACGCAACTAAAATGCGAAATTTCACTAAACCCGCGGGACAATATGCTCCGCGTCCTTGTAGATGCAGCCCGCGGGGACGACGCCGCGCACGGAGCTCGTCGGATATACGCTCGCGCCGCGCCCGAGCACGCTCCCGGGGTTGAGGACACTGTTGCAGCCGACCTCGACATGGTCGCCGAGTATCGCGCCGAATTTCTTGAGCCCGGTCTCTATCCGCTCCGCGCCGTTTTTGACAACGACGAGGCTCTTGTCGCTCTTCACGTTGGAGGTAATCGAGCCCGCGCCCATGTGGCTCTTATAGCCGAGGACGCTGTCGCCCACATAGTTGTAGTGCGGGGTCTGGACGCCGTCGAAGAGCACAACGTTCTTGAGCTCCACGCTGTTGCCGACGACGCAGCCCTTGCCCACTATGGCGCTGCCGCGTATGAAGGCGCAGTGTCGCACCTCCGCGCCGTGGTCTATGATGCAGGGCGCGCCTATGTAGGCCGAGGGGAAGACCTTCGCGTCCTTCGCTATCCAGACGCCCTCCGCCGGGTGGTCGAACTCCTCCGCCGGGAGCGTGGGCCCGAGGGCGAGGATGAAGCCCTTTATGTCCGCGAGCGCCTCCCAGGGATAGGTCTTCCCTTCAAAGAGGGGCGCGGCGATGCTGTGGGAGAGGTCCAGCAAATCAGCAGTCGTGTACATCATTTCACCCTCACAAGATGCCCGCTCGCGCGCATGGCGTCTATTATCTCGTCCACCGCGGCCTCGCAGCGCGCGTCCGTCTCCGCCTCGGCCATGACACGCAGCACGGGCTCCGTGCCGCTCTTGCGCAGCAGCACGCGGCCCGTCCCGCCGAGCCCGGATTCGACCTTCGCGACGCTCGCCATGACCGCCGCGTCCGCCATCGTGCCGTCCTTGTCGTCGACTATGACGTTCTTGAGCACCTGCGGGTATATAGTCACGGGCGAGGCGAGCTTGCTGAGCGGGAGCTTAGTGTCCAGCATGACCTGCATGACCTTTATCGCGGTTATGAGCCCGTCGCCGGTGGTGGCGTACTTGGAGAAGATGATGTGCCCGCTCTGCTCGCCGCCTATGAGGTGGCCGTTCGCGCGCATATTCTCCCAGACGTACTTGTCGCCCACGGCGGTCTTCTCGTACTTTATCCCGAGCTCGTCGAGGGCCTTGTAGAGGCCGAAGTTGCTCATGACGGTCGTGACGAGGGTGTTGTTGTCCAGCCGGCCGCGCTCGGCCATGTGGCGGGCGCACATATACATTATCTCGTCGCCGGAGACCGCCTTCCCGTTCTCGTCCACGGCGAGGCAGCGGTCCGCGTCGCCGTCGAAGGCGAAGCCGACGTCGAGCCCGTTCTCCCTCACGAGCTGCCGGAGCGCGTCGAGATGGGTGGAGCCGCAGTCGACGTTGATGTTGAGCCCGTCGGGCTTATTCCCGATGACGACCGTGTCCGCGCCCAGGGCGTCGAAGACGCTCTTGGCAATCATCCAGGTGCTGCCGTTGGCGCAGTCGAGGCCGACGCGCAGGCCCTTGTAGGAGTGCGTGGAGAGGCTTATGAGGTAGCCTATGTAGCGGTTGCGCCCGGCGGAATAGTCCACCGTGCGGCCTATGCCCGCGCCGGTCGCGAGGGGCGGCTCCGGCGTGAGGCCGTCGAGATAGGCCTCTATCTCGTCGAGGACGCTCTCCTCCATCTTCTCGCCCTGGGAGTTTATGAGCTTTATCCCGTTGTCGTGATAGGGGTTGTGGCTCGCGCTTATCATGACGCCGCAGTCGAAGTCGTCCACTCGGGCGATGTAGCTCACCGAGGGCGTCGTGGTGACGTGCAGCAGGTAGGCGTCCGCGCCGGAGCTCGTGAGGCCGGCGGAGAGGGCGCACTCGTACATATAGCTCGAGCGGCGGGTGTCCTTGCCTATGACGACGCGGGCCTTGTGCCCGCGGCCGTAGTACCAGCCGAGGAAGCGGCCGATTTTGAAGGCGTGCTCCGCCGTGAGATCCACGTTGGCCTCGCCGCGGAAGCCGTCGGTGCCAAAGTATTTTGCCATTGTTTCCTCCATATAACTGAACTCCGGCCCGCGCAGGGCGGGCCGTGTCAGGATTAGCTTTAATTTAAGACGGACGCCGCCTCATGGTCGAGGTAGAGCGTCACGTCCTCGTGCAGCTGCAATAAGCTCGCGGGGACGGAGATTTCGGGCCGGCCCATGACGGTCTTGCGGATAATGTCCGCCTTGCCCTCGCCGAAGGCCATGAGGATGATGCTTCTCGACTGCATCACCGTGTGTATGCCCATGGTGACGGCGTGGGTGGGCACCTCGTCTATGCTCTTGAAGAAGCGCTTGTTCGCCTCGCGTGTGCTCTCGGTGAGCTTAACGATGTGGGTGAGCGAGGTGAAGGGCGTGAGCGGCTCGTTAAAGCCGATGTGCCCGTTGTGCCCTATGCCCAGGAGCTGCAGGTCTATCCCGCCCGCGGCCGCTATCTCGGCGTCGTAGCGCTCCGCCTCGGCGTCATCCTTCACGAAGCCGGAGGGGACGTGGGTGTTCTCACGCTTTATGTCGATGTGGTCGAAGAGATTGCGGTCCATGAAATAGCGGTAGCTCTGGTCATGCGTGCCGTCGAGGCCGATGTATTCGTCGAGGTTGAAGCTCTTCGCCTCCGCGAAGCTGAGCTTCCCCTCCGCGCACAGCCGCGCGAGCTCGGCGTAGAGGCCGAGGGGCGTGGAACCCGTCGCGAGGCCGAGCACCGCGTCCGGCTTTTTCGCGAGCAGGTCGACATAACGCTGCGCCGCCTGGGAAACAACCTCTTCCTTTGTCCCGACTATTACCTTCATGGCAGCCTCCTTCAGAGCATGGCCTTCACGCGCTCGACGGCCTCGCGGGTGTTCTCCGCGTCGCCGAAGGCGGTGAGCCGGATGAAGCCCTCGCCGCTCGGGCCGAAGCCCGCGCCGGGCGTGGTGACGACGTTGGCCTCATGGAGCAGCCGGTCGAAGAACTCCCAGCTCCCCTGGCCGTTCGGGGCCCTGAACCAGATGTAGGGCGAATCCTCCCCGCCGTAGACCTCGAGCCCGGCTGAAGACAGCCCCTCGCGTATGACGCGGGCGTTATTCATGTAATAGCCTATGAGCCCGGCCACCTGCTCCCGGCCCTCGGGCGAATACACCGCCTCGGCGGCGCGCTGTATGACGTAGGCCGTGCCGTTGAACTTGGTGGACTGGCGGCGCATCCACATATCGTAGAGGCTCTCGCCGCCGCGCCTGAGCGCGCGGGGGATGACCGTCCAGCCGCAGCGCGTCCCGGTGAAGCCCGCGGTCTTGGAGAAGCTGCCGAACTCTATGGCGCACTCCTCCGCCCCGGGTATCTCGTAGATGCTGCGCGGGAGGGCGGGGTCGGATATATACGCGCGGTAGGCGGCGTCGTAGAGTATGACGCTCCCGTGCTCGTTTGCGTAGTCGACCCAGGGCCTGAGCTGCTCCTTCGTCGCGGCCATGCCCGTGGGGTTATTGGGGAAGCAGAGGTAGATGAGGTCGGGCACGCGCTCCGGGAGGGCCGGGAAGAAATTGTTCTCCGCCGTGCAGGGCATATAGACGATGTTCGTCCACTTGTCCCCCGCGTATTCCCCCGCCCTGCCGGCCATGGCGTTCGCGTCTATGTACACGGGATAGACGGGGTCGCACACGGCGACGACGCAGTCCTCGGAGAAGATGTCGCCTATGTTCCCGCAGTCCGACTTCGCGCCGTCGGAGACGAAGAGCTCGTCGGCGGATATTTTCGCGCCGTAGGGCTCGTAGTCGTTCTTCACGATGGCCTCGCGGAGGAAATCGTAGCCCTCGTAGGGGCCGTAGCCCATGAAGGTGGCCTTATCCCCCATCTCGTCCGCGGCGCGCTTGAGCGCGTCCACGCAGGCGGCGGGCAGGGGCAGCGTGACGTCGCCAATCCCGAGCTTTATGAGGCGCTTATCCGGGTTCGCCTCGGAATAGGCCGCAGTGCGGCGGGCGATCTCCGCGAAGAGGTAGCTGCCGGGCAGCTTCAGGTAATTTTCGTTGAGCTTGAGCATGATGCACCTCGGAGGCTTATATCTTCAGCTCCCCGTCGTAAACCGTGACGGCGGGGCCGGTCATGTAAATGAGGTTCTTGTCGCGGTCCCACTCTATGAGCAGCTCGCCGCCGCGCAGGAGGAGCTTCGCGGAGTTCTCGCACCTGCCGTTGACCACCGCCGCCGCGAGGGCCGCCGTGGAGCCGGTGCCGCAGGCCATCGTCTCGCCGCTGCCGCGCTCCCAGACGCGCATCTTGAGCGTATTGCGGTCTATCACCTGCACGAACTCGGTGTTGACGCGCTCTGGGAAAAGCGGGTGGTTCTCGAAGAGGGGCCCGAGGTTGGGCAAATCCAGCCAGTCCACGTCATCGACGAAAACGACGGCGTGCGGGTTCCCGACGGAGACGGCCGTGACGTTCCACATATTGCCGCCGACCTCGACGGGCTGGTCTATGAAGGCCGTGCCGGAGGCCTCGACGGGTATCTTCGCGGGCTCGAACTCCGGCGAACCCATGCAGACGCGCACGCTCTCGACCTCTCCGCCCTCGACGTTGAGCCAGAGCGTCTTTACGCCCGCGCCAGTCTCGACGTCTATGACGTCCTTCTTCGTCATGCCGCGCTCGTAGACGTACTTGGCGACGCAGCGTATGCCGTTGCCACACATCTGGGCCCGGGAGCCGTCGGCGTTGTACATATCCATCAAAAAGTCCGCCTTATCCGAAGGGCAGATGCATATGAGCCCGTCACTGCCCGCGCCGAAATGGCGGTCGGAGACCTTGCGGGAGAAGGCCGGCCTATCCTCGGGAGGAAGGTTTTCCTCGAAGCAGTTGACATAGACGTAGTCGTTGCCGCAGCCTTGCATCTTTGTGAACTTCATAATATCACTCCCATCATCAAGCTATGCCTCTCAGGGCACATACACAGTTAATTATATACGAGAATTACGCCGCTTGCAACAGATTTATGCCCCCGCGGCGGCGGAGCAGAGCGCGAAAACGCGCCCGGCGAATTCCCCGCTCGTGAGGCTGAAGCCGCCGCTTATCCACTCGCGCAGCAGCCCTATCACGCCGCTGACGCAGAAGACATAGGTCCAGCGCCCGGCCCCCTCGCCCGCCAGAGGGCGGCAGCGCTCCATGACGGAGTCTATAAGCCGCCGGTTGAATTCCTCGCTGCTGCGGCGCAGGAGCAGCAGGCGGAAAACCCTCTCATTTTGGCGCACAAACTCGAAATAATCGCTCAAATCCCGCAGAAAGCCGCCCTCTCCGCCGCTCTCCCCCTCCGCGGCTACCGGGCTCGCGGCGATGGCGTCGTCCTCAATCTCGCCCAGGAGCGCGAGCGTATCCGTGTAGTAGGCGTAAAAGGTCGAGCGGTTCACATCCGCCGCCGCGCAAACGTCCGTCACCTTTATCTTCTCGAAGGGCTTCGTCTCCATCAGCTCGAGCAGCGCGTCCTTCATGAGCCGCTTCGTCATCCGCACCCGCCTGTTTTCAGCCATAGGCCGCCTCCGTTCACAAAATGTTTTCAAAACCGCCTGACGCCAATCCGGCAGAAACGCCGTTTCTGTCGGCGTCACGGCGTTTTCAATTATATTGACTGTGGAATTTACAACACTATGTTGGTACAATGATACCACAGCCCGGCCGCAGCGTCAAGGCCGGAGAAAGAAGGCGGATACTATGGATAAATGGCTGATAGCCGCAGACTCGAGCTGCGACCTGCCGGCGGAGGGCCCCGTCGCGAAGGCGCCGTTCGTGATAAGCGTCGGCGCCCGGGACTATGTAGACGACGAGCTCCTGGACACGGAGGAGATGCTCTCCGACATGGAGAGCTGCCCGGAGGCGAGCCACACATCCTGCCCCTCCCCGGGCGTCTGGCTCGAGCTCTTCGAGCTGGCGGAGAACGTGATAGCCGTCACCATCTCGCAGAGGCTGTCCGGCAGCTACGCGAGCGCGGCGACGGCGCGGGAAATTTATCTCGAGCGCTGTCCCGGGCGCCGCGTGCTGCTCATCAATTCCCGCAGCACAGGCCCCGCGCTCGCGCTCATTGTGCGCCGCGCGAGGGAGCTCATATCCTCCGGCGCGGATTTCGCGGCGGTCTCGGAGGCGCTCCCGGCCTATGCCCGCTCCCTGCACACGGCTTTCGCGCTCTCGAGCTTCACAAACCTGGTCAAGAACGGCCGCATGAGCCGCCTTACCGGCTTCGTCGCCAATAAGCTGGGCGTCTGGGGCATCGGCATAGGGAGCGAGGAGGGCGAGATAGCCGTCAAAAGCAGGCTGCGCGGCACCGTCAAGGCGCTCTCCGCGCTTGTCGAGGACATGGGCTCCAACGGCTTTGAAGGAGGCGAGGTCTGCATATCCCACTGCTTCAACCCGGACGCGGCGCGCACGCTCAGGGAAAAGATTGAGCTCCGCTGGCGGGACGCCCGGGTGCATATACTCGAAACGCGCGGCCTGTGCAGCTATTATGCCGAGCGGCGCGGGCTGATACTCGCTTATTGACTGGAGGCGGAAGCATGAGAAAGGCGATTAAGGCCGCGGCCATAGCCGTGGGGATTGCCGCCGCGCTGAACGGGATTTTCTGGCTCGTCATGCACATCGCGGCGGAGACGGGAATAAAAAACCTCGACCTCAGCTGGAATGAGGCCGAAGCATGAAAAAGCCGGGCCGCTTTGACGCGGCCCGGCGGGCTTTATGTCTGCTTATTTCTTCGAGAAGGGCTTCGAGAGGCTCTTTATGGCTATGTTGCCGTAGCGCTTCATCACGTGCGGGGCGAGGCTGGGGACAAGCTTGTCGTAGTCCAGACCCTCCACGTCGCGCACGCGCTCCAGGTGGATGGCGTCAAACTTGCACTTGGTGGTGCAGATACCGCAGCCGACGCACATGTACTCGTCGAGCACGACCGCGCCGCAGCCGAGGCAGCGCTCCGTCTCCTTCTTCATCTGCTCCTCGGTGAAGGTGCCGCGCAGATCGTGGAAAGTCTTGATGGCCTCGGCGGGGTCTGCGTTCGCGGCCTTCTGGCGCGCCGTGAGATTCAGGCCGCGCACCGCCACGCGTGCTTCGTCCTTGTCGATGGAGAGGTACTCCTTGACCGCACGGCCGATGACCAGGCTCTGACCCTCGTGCACGAAGCGGTGTATTGAGATGCTGGCCTCCTTGCCGGCGGCTATGGCATCGATGGCGAAGCGCGGGCCGGTGACTATGTCGCCGCCTGCGAATATATCGGACTCGTCGGTCTGGAGAGTGATCTTGTCGACCTCCACGGTTCCCTTCTTGGTGAAGCGCACCGCAGTTCCCTTGAGCATGTCGCCCAGGTCTACGCGCTGGCCGATCGCGGCCACGACGCAGTCGACAGCAAGCTCCTCGGTCTCGCCGGTGGGCACGCTGCTGCGGCGGCCGCCCTCGTCCGGCTCGCCTAGCTGCATGAGCTGCACCTTTATGCCGGTCACGGTGTCTCCGCCCAGAACCTCGGCGGGCGCCGCGAGGAACTTGAACTTCACGCCCTCGGCCTCCGCCTCGGCTATCTCCTCGTCGGAGGCGGGCATCTCGTCGCGGCCGCGGCGGTAGACCACGGTGACGTTCTCCGCGCCCAGGCGGAGCGCCGCGCGGGCGACGTCCATGGCCGTGTTGCCGCCGCCGATGACGGCCACGTTCTTGCCGACGGACGGCTTATTCTCGCCGTTGACGGCGGTGAGGAACTCTATGCCGCCCCAGACGCCCGCTTTGTCCTCTCCGGGGACGCCGAGCTTGACGCTTTTCCACGCGCCGGCGGCGAGATAGAACGCCTCATAGCCGGCCTTGCGCAGCTCGTCGAGCGTCACGTCCTTGCCCACGTCGACGCCGCACTTGAACTCCACGCCCAGCTGGCGCAGGACGTCTATCTCGGCCTCGACGACGTCCTTCTCGAGGCGGAAGGACGGTATGACGCGCGTGAGCATGCCGCCTACGCGCTCGCCCTTTTCAAACACGGTGACGGGATAGCCCTTGACGGCGAGGTAGTAC
>DVKN01000235.1 GCA_018716005.1 Candidatus Scatomorpha stercoravium | reverse complement strand
CGCCCGCGAGGAAGGCCCCGCGCACGAAGCTCGCCTTGCAGCAGTCGTTCTCGAGCACGCCGAGGTTTATGTGCAGCGTCAGCGTGTCGTCCGGCTCCATGCCGAAGGCGCGGAAGACCCCGGCGAGCTTGTCGCGGTCCTCAATGAGCAGCGTGCGCCTCGCGCCGGGCCTCGTGTCCGGCGCGGGCAGGACGTCGAAGCCGAAGCCGAAGGCGCGCCGGAAGAGCCGCGGCAGCCTCTCGGCGAACTCGGCCGAGCCGGTTATGACGCGGATTTCGCGCGATGTGAAGCTGTTGCAGTAGAGCAGCGCGCCGTAGCACTCGGCCGCGGCGCAGCATTTTTTCGTAGTCTTGACCCGGCAGAGCTCTGCCTTGGCCCTGGCAGCGAAGGACAATTCCATCACCTCATCCGTATACGCGCGTATGCGACTTCTCGCGGTAGACGCGCAGCAGCTCGCGGCTGAGCACGTCGGGGTCGTGGCGCACATAGCCGCTGCGCCAGCCGGCTACCGGGGCGCGGACTATGCCGACGCCGAGCTTCTTAACCGCCTCGTCGTCTATCTTTACCGGCTCCGCGCCCTCCGATGCGTAGCGGCGCACGAAGTCGGCCGGGATGGCGAGGCAGTTGGCGAGGCACCAGTCGAAGAGGTGCTCGCCGGAGTTTGAGAAGAGCGCCGAGATGTGGTCGCTCGCGGTGTAGCCCTCCGTCTCGCCGTCCTGGGTCATGACGTTGAGGACGTATATCTTGAAGGCGTCGGCGCGTGCCACGGCCTCCGCCACCCCGTCGGTGACGAGGTTCGGCATTATGGACGTATAGAGGCTGCCCGGGCCGAGGACTATCATGTCCGCCTCCTCTATGGCGCGTATCGCCTCGGGGAGGGCGCGCGGCCGCTCGGGTATGAGCCGCACGCGCTCTATGCGCTTATCCGTGCCCTTCTTGAACTCCGCGATGTGGCTCTCGCCGACGGCCTCGCTGCCGTCGGAGAACTCCGCCGCGAGATACACATTCTCGTTCGTGACGGGCAGGACCCGGCCCGTTATGGCGAGGACGTCGGACATCCGCCGCACGGCCTCGTCGAAGGTGTCCGACATCCCGTTCAGGGCCGCGAGGAAGAGGTTGCCGAAGCTCTGTCCCTTCAGGCTGCCCTCCGTAAAGCGGTAGGCAAGCAGCTTCTCCATGATGGGCTCGGTGTTCGCGAGGGCCTGGATGCAGTTGCGCACGTCGCCCGGGGGAGGCATCCCGAGGTCGGCGCGGAGCATGCCGCTGCCGCCGCCGTCGTCGGCGACCGTGACGATGGCCGTTATATTGCGCGAGAGCTTCTTTAGCCCGCGCAGCATGGTCGAGAGGCCCGTGCCGCCGCCTATCACGGCGATGCGCGGGGAGCTGAAGCGTTCGTTCATGATTTCACCCCTTGTCGATATCGCGGAAGGCGGCGGTTACGTTCTCACGCCGGGCCGAGAGGCGGCGGGCGAGCTCGTTCGCGACGGCGACGGAGCGGTGCCGCCCGCCCGTGCAGCCGACTGCTATGTGCAGCGTGTAGCGGCCCTCCTCGGCGTAGAGCGGGATTATGAGCTCGAGCAGCGAGCCCAGGCGCTCCATGAACTCCCGCGCCTCCGGCCGCCGCAGGACGAAGTCCGAGACGTTCGCGTCGAGGCCCGAGAGCGGCCGCAGCTCCGAGACGTAGTACGGGTTGGGCAGGAAGCGCACGTCGAAGACGAGGTCCGCGTCAATCGGGAGGCCGTACTTGTAGCCGAAGGCCGTCACGGTTATGGCGAAGCGCTTCGCCGTCTGCTCCAGGAGCTCGCGTATCCGGCTCTGGAGCATGGCCGTGGTGAGGCCGGTGGTGTTAATTACGAAGTCCGCCCTCTCCCGCACGGGCGCGAGGGCGCGCAGCTCGCGGCGGACGGCGTCGTCTATCGTCCCGCCCGGCTCCTGCATGGGATGCGGGCGGCGCGAGCTCTTATAGCGCCGCACTATGGTGGCCACGTCGGCCTCCATGAAGAGTATGCGGTACTCGAGCCCCATGTCCCAGAGCTTGTCGAGCGCGGGCAGGAGCTCCGTTATGCTCTCGCGCTCTCGCACGTCCGTCACGAGGGCGACGCGCTCATAGCGGCCCGCGCTCGCGAGGCAGAGCTCCGCGAAGCGGCCCAGCAGCGCGAGGGGCAGGTTGTCCACGCAGTAGTAGTCCATGTCCTCGAGGATGTCCGCCGCCTGGCTCTTGCCGGCCCCGGACATCCCGGAAATAATAAGAAATTCCATCTTCTCTCCCTAAGCCCGCGGGGGCTCCACTATCTTTACCTCCGGCTCGAGCATGACGCCGAAGCGAGCGTAAACGCGCTCTTGTATCTCGCGCATGAGCGCCGTGACGTCCGCGTAGGTCGCGCCGCCGGCGTTTATGACGAAGCCGGCGTGCTTTTCCGACACCATCGCCCCGCCCACGGCGAGGCCCTTGAGGCCGCACTCGTCTATCATA
Source organism: Candidatus Scatomorpha stercoravium (assembly GCA_018716005.1). Taxonomy (GTDB): domain Bacteria; phylum Bacillota; class Clostridia; order Oscillospirales; family Oscillospiraceae; genus Scatomorpha; species Scatomorpha stercoravium. The sequence continues at coordinate 20,367 of DVKN01000235.1, read as the reverse complement.
GCGGCGGCGTAGCCCCCGGCCGGGCGCTTGAAGGTGCTGCCCGCGCTGGGGTATTCGAGCGGCTGCGAGGCGCGGCGCTTCTCTATGAGCTCCGCCATGCGCGCGCGTATTTCCGCGCCGTCCCCCGGCTCGAGGCGGAAGACGGCCCCGGTGACGACCCGGGAGGAGCCGGAAAAATCGCTGCGGCGGTAGCCGAGGTGCAGCTCCGCGGCGGGCAGGCTTTTGACGGCGCCGTCTTCGTCTATGAACTCCGCGCTCTCCAGGACGTCCTTTATCTCCCCGCCGTAGGCCCCGGCGTTCATGACCACCCCGCCGCCGACGCTGCCGGGGATGCCGTGGGCGAACTCGAGGCCCGTGAGCGAGTGCTGCGCGGCGAAGACCGCGAGGGCGTTCAGGCTCGCGCCGGCCCCGGCGAAGACCGTGACGGGGTCTATGAGGCGCAGGGCGGACATGGGCTTCGATATGCACAGCGCCGCGCCCGGCCAGCCCTCGTCCGGCACGAGCAGGTTCGTGCCCGCGCCGAAAACGAGCGTATCCGCTCCGGCGGCGCGCAGCGCGCCCAGCGCGGCGGCGCATTCCCCGGCCGAGCCGGGCAGCAGCATGAGCCGGGCCGGGCCGCCTATTTTGAACGAGCAGCGCTCGCTCATGGGCTCGTTTTCGCGTATTTCAAGCCCCGGAAGGGCGGCTTTCAGCTCCCGCGCGAGGGCGGCGTAATCAGGCATATCAGAATTCCTTTCCCGAGTCGACGAGGGCGTCGTGCTCGCGCGCGAGGGCCTCGGCGGCGTTGTAGCCCATCTTCTTCTGGCGGTTGTTCATGGCCGCGAGCTCGAGTATGACGGCGAGGTTGCGCCCGGGGCGCACAGGTATCGTATAGCTGGGCAGCTCCACGCCGAGTATGGTCGTGTGCTCCGTCTCGAGGCCGAGGCGGTCGTAGGTCTTCTCGTCGTCCCAGAGCTCGAAGTTGACGACGAGGTCGATGTTGTTCTCCGGCTTTACCGCGCCGACGCCGAAGATGTGGCGCGCGTTTATGACGCCGATGCCGCGCAGCTCCATGTAATAGCGTATGAGCGCGGGCGCGGTGCCTATGAGCGTCTCGCGGGAGATGCGGCGTATCTCGACGGCGTCGTCGGCTATGAGGCGGTGGCCTCGCTTGATGAGCTCGAGGGCCGTCTCGCTCTTTCCGACGCCGGAGTCGCCGGTTATCAGCAGGCCCTCGCCGTAGACCTCGACCAGGACGCCGTGCATAGTGATGCGCGGGGCCATGGCGTTGCGGAGCATGCTTATGAGGTCGGCCATGAAGGTCGAGGTGTCCTCCCCGGTGCTCATGACGGTGCGGTCGTATTTGACCGCCGTCTCCATGAGCTCGGGTATCTCGGCGATGCCGTGGCAGAGTATGACGGCGCACAAGTCGAAGCGCATGAAGCGCTCTATGGCCTCGCGGCGCTCGCCCTCGGTCAGGCTCATGAGATAGGTGCTCTCCACGCGCCCTATGAGCTGCAGGCGCTTGGGGTCGAAGTAGTCGTAGAAGCCGGCGAGCTGGAGCGCCGGGCGGTTCACGTCCGCCGTGCGCACGCGCACCGAGTCGAAGTCCTTCGCGGCGTGGAGAATGGTGAGGCCCTGCTCCCTGGCCACGCTTCGCAGGCTGACAGCGTATTCGTCGTTATACATGGTCTTTACCTCTCTCGAAATTAGTCCGCTTATCTCTCTTTATTTTATACACCCGGGGCCGTTTTGGCAATGCTTTTATGTATAAAGCGCCGGTTGCGCCGGGAAGTTTCGCGCGGGACAAGATTTTGCTTGCATTTGGCGGCGCGGGGTGCTATTATATTAAGGCTGTAAAAAAGCACTGCTTTACGGAACGGAGGTGCAACAAATGGCAAAGTGTGAATTCTGCGGCAAGGACATGGCTTTCGGCATCAAGGTCAGCCATTCCCACAGGCGCTCCAACCGCACCTGGAAGCCCAACGTTAAGCGCGTCAAGGCCATCGTGGACGGCAGCCCCAAGCACGTCTACGCCTGCACCCGCTGCCTGCGCAGCGGAAAGGTCACTCGCGCGGTGTGACGTTTAACCGAACTCACGCGCCGCTATGCGCGCACTCAGGCCCACCGGATAAACCGGTGGGCCTTGTGCGTTTCCGCCCGGCCTACAGGCTGCGAAGGCCCAGGTACTCCTCCTCGTCCAGCGGGTCGCCGAGGGCGGCGGCGGAGAGGCGCCTGAAGTCGAAGACGCGCCTCGCGAGCTCGAGGACGTCCCCGCGCGTCACGGCGGCACAGCGCTCGAGCAGCTCCGCGACGCCCCTCTCGCGGCGCAGGAAGAGCTCGTTCTGGCCCATGCGGCGCATACGCGCGAGCGTGCTCTCGAGGCTGAGGACGATGCCGCTCTCGGCCTGGGCCCTGGCGCGCTCGAGCTCGGCCTCGCCGGGGCCCTCGTCGAGGAAGCGGCGCAGCTCGGAGCATATCGCGGCGATGGCGGCGCGCTCGTTCTCCGGCGCGAGGGCGGTGGCGACGCCGACGAGGCCGGTGTCCGCCCAGGTCATGTCGAAGCACTCGAGGTCGTAGCACAGCCCGCTCTCGTCGCGCAGCCTGCGGTAGAGCCGCGAGCTGGCCGAGCCGCCGAGTATAGAGAGCATTATGCCGAGCGTGCAGCGCTCGGCCTCGTATGTGACGCCCGGGAAGGCCAGGAGCAGCTGGTTCTGCTCCGTATCCCGCCGCTCGAGCGCGACGGCGGGGGTGTATTCGCACCTCTCCGGCTCGCGGGCGGGCCGCGCGGGCAGGCCCGCGAGGGCGGCGGCGAGCGGGGCTATGTCGTCCTCCGAAAAGCTGCCCGCCGCGGCGAGGACGATGTTCCCCGGCACATACTCCCGCTCGCGGAAGGCGAGCAGGGTCTCGCGCGCCATCCCCGCCACGCTCCCGCGCGTGCCGAGCACGGGCAGGCCGAGGCTCCCGGGGAAGCAGCTCTTAACGAGCAGCTCGTTCGCCGCGTCGTCCGGCATATCGTCGTACATCCGTATCTCGTCGAGTATGACGCCGCGCTCCGTGTCCATGTCCCCAGCGTCGAAGCGCGGCTCGGTGAGCATATCCGCGAGCAGCGCGGCGGCCTCACGGGCCCTCACGTCCAGGCAGCGCACATAGTAGCTCGTGCAGTCGCGCGAGGTGCAGGCGTTGAACTCCGCCCCGAGCGCGTCCATGCGCTCGGCGAGCGCGGCGCTCGTGAGCGAGGCCGTGCCCTTAAAGAGCATATGCTCGATAAAGTGCGCGGCGCCCCGCTCGCCGTCCAGCTCGCAGCGCGAGCCCGCGCGTATCCAGACGCCCATGGACACGCTGCGCACGCCCTCGACGCGCTCGAGGGCCAGCGTGACGCCGTTGGGCAGAACCCTTTTCTCGTACAAGGAAAATCCTCCATAAATTTTTCGCCGCGCCCGTCATATTTCCCTCCGCGCGCGCATATCATGATTGTATGCTGTTTATCGGAGGTGACTTGAATGGATCGGGACATCGACGATCTCATATTCGGCAGCGCCGGCGGCGATGACGCCAGCGACAGGTAAGGCTTCCGGCCCGGATTTTGCTCCGGGCCGGGTTTTTTAGTATTCGCGGGGATTGTCCCCGCCGTTTTCGTCCCCGCCGGGCCGGCCGTCCTCCCAGCCGCCGGAGAATTCGCCGCCGCGCCGGTCGTCCTCGACGACGGCGAGGTAGTACGCGGCGAAGGTCGTCTGCATATAGGGCGTGACGAAGATGCTGACGAAGGGGATAATCGTGAGAATCGTCCAGCCTATGAAGCTCAGGTCCATGACGAAGAGCTCGCCCTTGCGCCCGTTCATCAGCCGCTTGCTCTCGCGTATGCAGTCCATGACGCCGAGCTCCGGCCGCTCGAGCAGCAGGTATATGGCGAGCCGGTAGCGGTAGGACGCGACTATGCCCGGTATGACGAAGAGAAGGCTCCACAGGAAGACGAAGACGCTCTCGACGATGTAGAGCGCAATCAGCCTGAAGAAGCTCGCGAAGCCGTCCACCAGGTTCCAGAAGCTGCACGCTGCGCGCTTTGCGGCGTTGAGGCAGAAGATGAGCATCCCGACCTCGAGCATCATCCGCGCCGCGGCGAGGAGCAGGCTGATTATATAGGGCACCGGTTCCCGCCAGATACGGGCGTAGTAGTCCGGCGAGATGTATATGCCTATCGTGCCCTGGTCCCAGTTTATCACGTAGTGGACGAGGTCGACGGGGAAGAGCAGGCGCGTCGAGAGCTCGCCGATAAGGTAGAGCGCCAGCGCGCAGACGAGCGAGACGAGGTATATGTTCGGGCGCGCCTCCCTCATGCGCGCGCGGGCGGCGCTCTTGAGCGCCGGGCGGTTAATCCTCATAATATCACCATTCCTTTTGGCCGCCTCTCGCGGCCCGTTGAGACTATTCTACCAGATTCCGCCCCGCGGGACAAGGCGCAATCTCAATAGACGAGCTCCGAGAGCTCCACGCGCTCAATCCGCTCCGGGAAATCGCCGGGCGCGTACTCCGCCGCCGCGGCGGCGCAGCCGGGGATGCCGCCGTAGAGCCGGCAGGCGGCGAGCGGGTCCGGGGCTATTATCTCCCCGCGCTCGCGCCGGAAGCGCATACGGCGCAGGTCGCCCCCGCCGGTGAGCTTATAGACGCTCTCGCGCAGGCACCAAAGCTCGTGGAGCGTGAAGTCCTCCCGCTCGCGCGCGTCGGCGAGCCGCTCCGCGAAGGCCAGGTCGCGCGGCGAGATAAGCTGAGCGTCGCAGCCGCACTCACTCTCCGAGAGCGCGCAGAGCACGGCCCCGCGCGTGTGGCTCAGGGAGAAGCGCGCCTCCTCGAGCTCGGGGAAGTAGGGCTTCCCGCCGCGGAGCGCGATCTCCGGCAGCGCTTTTATCCCGCGCTCGCGCCCGAGCGCCGCGAGCAGCAGCGACCAGGCCGCCGCGCTCATCGCGCCCCGGCTCCGGCCCGGCGCCCTGAAGCGCCCGGCGAACCCGCCGGGTATCTCCGCAAAATAAAGGCGCATCGCATCCCCCTCCCGCGCAGGCTTCTCCCGGCCGTATAAATGTTACGGCCTTCCTCCGCAAATTATATCACAAGGCGTAATCTTATGCTACCATAATCGCAAAAACTGTGTTATAATAGAAAAGACATGGCAACAGTCCGGATACACCGCAAATACATTAGACAAATAACCGTTGAAAGGGGCGTGGACGCCATTAGCAAGAAAGTTCTTATCGTCGAGGATGAGGAAGGCATCCGCAGCTTTGTCTCGCTCAACCTCCAGCGCAACGGATACGAGGCCATCGAGGCCGCCTCCGGCGAGGAAGCCCTCGAGCTCTTCAGGAAAATCAGGGTTGACGTCGTCCTCCTCGACGTCATGCTGCCGGGCATAAGCGGCTTCGACGTCTGCCGCCAGCTGCGGGCCTCGGGCTCCAGGGCCGGCATAATCATGCTCACCGCCATGGGCCAGGAGATGAACAAGGTCACCGGCCTCATGAACGGCGCGGACGACTACGTGACGAAGCCCTTCTCCCCCGCCGAGCTCGTCGCGCGCATCGACGCGCTCTGCCGCCGCCTGGAGGATTCCGACGGCATACCCGTAAAGCCGAACGGCAACATTATCGAGTCCGGGCCCTTCCTGCTCAACCAGCGCAACCGCACGCTCGACAAGTCCGGCGTGCGCATCAAGCTGACCCAGACCGAGTACAACATCATCCGGCTCTTCATGGAGAACCCCGGCAAGGCGCTCTCCCGCGAGGACATACTCCGCAGCGCCTGGGGCGAGGATTTCAAGGCCGAGCTGAAGATAGTCGACGTCAACATCCGCCGCCTGCGCATCAAGGTCGAGGACAACCCCAATTCGCCCCAGTACATCACCACCATCTGGGGCTACGGCTATAAGTGGGGCTCCTGAGCATGGAGGGCGATAAGGTTCCGGCTTCGCCGGCCCCGGGCGGCGGCCCGGGCGGGGCGCAGGAGCGGCTGCGCGCCCTCATTTCCGCCTGCTCCGGCCGGCTGCGCGGCCTGAAGGGGGCCTTCCTCCTGCTCAGCTGCTCCGCGGCGGCCGGGGTCGTGCTGACCTTCGTCTTCGCGCTGGCGGGGAGCGTGCTCTGGTCGGCGGTGTTCTGCGTGCTGACCGCGGCGCTGCTGCTCCTCACGAACCTCTGGTTCCGCGAGAGGGTCACGAGCCCCATACTCGGCCTCGGCGACACGGCGAGGCACATCGCCGACGGCAGCTACGGCGCCCTCGCCGAGCGGCTGCGCGACGACGAGATTGGCGAGCTCACGGACGCCATCAACGACATGAGCGTCAAGATAGGCCGCGCCGACCGGGTGCAGAACGAGTTCATATCCTCCATCTCCCACGAGCTGCGCACCCCGCTCACGGCCATCACCGGCTGGAGCGAGACGCTCATCGCCGACGCGCCGCAGGAGGGGGACTTCCGGCGCGGGCTCGAGATAATCTCGCGCGAGTCCGGCCGCCTCACCGCCATGGTTGAGGACCTCCTGGAGTTCACTCGGATGCGCGACGGGCGCTTCACGCTCTCGCTCGAGCAGGTCGACGTCGCCGAGCTCATGGAGGAGGTCTGCTTCACCTACAGCAAGCTCCTCGTCAAGGACGGCCTCGCGCTGCGCTGGAAGCCGCCGCGCGACAGGCTGCCCTTCGTGACGGCGGACCCGCGACGGCTCAAGCAGGTCGTGCTGAACATACTTGACAACGCCGCCAAATACGGCCGCAGCGGCCGCAGCATCGAGGTCGCCTGCGTCCAGGAGGGCGAATACGTGCGCATAAGCGTGCGCGACCACGGCCCCGGCATCGCCGCCGAGGACCTGCCGCACGTGAAGGAGCGCTTCTATAAGGGCCGGGGGAAAGAGAGGGGCAGCGGCATAGGCCTCGCCGTCTGCGACGAGATTGTCGCGCGGCACTCGGGCAAGCTCAAGGTGGAGAACGCGCCGGGGGGCGGCGCCCTCGTCACCGTGCTGCTGCCGGTGGAAACTCAATAAGCAAAGGAAATCGCAATGTCAAACAACAATACCGATCAGGTCTGCTTCCGCACCATGATAGGCGGCCAGGCGCTCATGGAGGGCATCCTCATGCGCGGGCCGGACAAGCAGGCCGTCGTCTGCCGGACGGAAAACGGCATCGTCGAAAAGGTCGAGCCCCTGAACCTTGTAAAGGACCGCCATCCCGCGCTCGGCTGGCCGCTGATACGCGGCGTCGTCACGCTCGCGGACTCGCTCGTCAAGGGCATGAAGGCCCTCACCTACTCCGCGAGCCTCCTGCCCGAGGACCAGCAGGAGGAACCGACGAAGTTCGACCTCTGGCTCGAGAAGCGCCTCGGCAGCGAGAAGGCCGAGAAGATAGTAATCGGCTGCGCCGCCTTCCTCGGCGTGCTCCTGGCGCTCGCGCTCTTCATCTTCCTGCCCACGCTCATCGCGGGGCTGATACCCGGCCTCGAGGGGCGCTACACCCTGCGCAGCCTCATCGAGGGCGCGGTGAAGATAGTCATCTTCCTCGTCTATCTCGGGCTCGTGGCGCACATGAAGGAGATAAAGCGGCTCTTCGCCTACCACGGCGCGGAGCACAAGACCATCTTCTGCTACGAGAAGGGCCTGCCGCTCACCGTGGAGAACGTGCGCCCGCAGAGCCGCTTCCATCCCCGCTGCGGCACGAGCTTCCTGCTCGTGGTGATTATCCTCGGCATAATGGCCGGCCTGCTCATCCAGGTCGACAATATGCTCCTGCGCGCGGGGCTGAGGCTGCTGCTCCTGCCCGTCATCATAGCCCTCGCCTACGAGCTCAACCGCTGGGCGGGCCGCCATGATACGAACATAGTCTCGCGCATAGTCACCTGGCCCGGCAAGCAATTGCAGCGCCTCACGACGAACGAGCCCGACGACGGGATGATAGAGTGCGCCATCCGCGCGATGGAGCTGGTAATACCCGAGGAAAAGGGCAGGGACGCCTGGTAAGGCGCGGCTCTGCTCACGCAGAGCGCAATTTATACCGCAGGGCATATAACTGAGCCACGTGCTCATTCCGGGGGGGATTTTCGTGCCGCGCAGATACAGCGAACTGTATATTTCCGCGCGCAACGCGCTGCGCGCCGCCGGGGTTGAGGCGGCGGACGTGGAGGCTAGGCTGATTGTCGCCACCGCCTCCGGCAAGACGACGGCGCAGCTGCTGCGCGACCTCACGCTCTACGGCACCGACGAGGTCGAGCGCCGCGTCGGGGAGATGCTCTCCCGCCGCCTCGCCGGCGAGCCGGTGGCCTACATAACCGGCGTGTGGGAGTTCCGCGGCCTGCCGATGGAGGTGAGCCCCGAGGTGCTCATCCCGCGCGCGGACACGGAGGTGCTGGCCGGGGAGGCGATAGCCTTCCTCGAGCGGCGGCGGCGCGACGGGCGCGTGCTCGACCTGTGCTGCGGCACAGGCTGCATCGGCCTCGCCATAGCCGACGCCCTGCCGAGGGCGCACGCCGTCCTCGCGGACATAAGCGGCGACGCCATCGAAATAAGCCGCCGCAACGCTGTCAGGAACAATCTCGCCGGGCACGTGAGCTACCTCCTGTGCGACGCCATGAAGGCCCCGCCCGTCTCGCTCGGCTCCTTCGACCTCATCGTCTCGAACCCGCCCTACATCGCGAGCTTCGACATCATGACGCTCGACGCCTCCGTGCGTGACTACGAGCCGATATGGGCGCTCGACGGCGGCGAGGACGGGCTGGACTTCTACCGCGCCATACTCAGGAACTGGGCCGGCGCCCTGCGCCCCGGCGCGGCGATGATGTTCGAGGTCGGCGAGGGCCAGGCCGGCGAGGTCAAGGACCTCATGCGCATGGCCGGCCTCCACGACGCCGCGAGCATAGAGGACACCCGCGGCGTAGAACGCGTCGTCGCGGCGTACAACTGAGCGCGCACGGCGCCATTAACCGATTTCTAATTAACGAGGTGTAAATTATGGCTGATAAAAAGAAGGCCCCGGCGGCTTCGCCTTCGCCGGCGGAGGACAAGCGCAAGGCCCTTGAGACGGCGATAGCGCAGATAGAGAAGAACTTCGGCAAAGGCGCGATAATGCGCCTGGGCGACGACATACCCGTGAACGTCGAGGCCATACCGACGGGCTCCCTCTCGCTCGACCTCGCGCTCGGCATAGGCGGCGTCCCGCGCGGGCGCATAGTCGAGATATACGGCCCCGAGAGCTGCGGCAAGACCACGCTCGCGCTGCACATCGTCGCCTCCGCGCAGAAGGGCGGCGGCGAGGCCGCGTACATAGACGTCGAGCACGCGCTCGAGCCCGCCTACGCCCGGGCCCTCGGCGTCGACATAGACGAGCTGCTTATCTCCCAGCCGGATACCGGCGAGCAGGCGCTCGAGATAACCGAGCAGCTCGTGCGCTCCGGCGCTCTGGACGTCATCGTGATTGACTCCGTCGCCGCCCTGCTGCCCCGCAGCGAGCTCGAGGGCGAGATGGGCGAGAGCAGCGTCGGCGTCGTCGCGCGCCTCATGAGCCAAGCGCTCAGGAAGCTCGCCGGCGTCGTCAGCAAGACCGGCTGCATCGTCATCTTCATCAACCAGCTGCGCGAGAAGATAGGCGTCATGTACGGCAACCCTGAGACGACCCCCGGCGGCCGCGCGCTCAAGTACTTCGCGAGCGTGCGCATCGATATGCGCCGCATAGAGACGCTCAAGAACGGCAGCGAGATGGTCGGCAACCGCACCCGCGCCAAGATAGTCAAGAACAAGGTCGCGCCCCCCTTCAAGGAGGCGGAGTTCGACATCCTCTACGGCCAGGGCATCAGCAAGGTCGGCGAGATAATCGACCTCGCGGGCAAGCTCGGCCTCATCGACAAGGCCGGCGCGTGGTTCACGGTCGGCGACCAGCGCTTCCAGGGCCGCGACAACGTGCGGAACTACCTCCTCGAGAACCCCGAGGTCTGCGACAAACTCGAGCAGCAGATACGCGAGAACGCCCACAAGCTCATGACACCCCAGGCCCGCAAGGCCGCCATCGCCGCCGGGCGCGCCGTCGACGTGAGCGCCGACGACTTCGACGAGGGCGAATGACGAAGCCCGCCGGGAGCGCCGCGCCCCTCTCCACCCCGGAGGCCGTGCGCAGGAAGGCCCTCGCCCTGCTCGAGCGCCGTGACTACGGCACTGCCGAGCTCACGGAAAAGCTCGTCGAGAAGGGCGCGGAGCGCGCCGACGCCGAAGCCGCGGCGGCTCGCATGGTCGAATACGGCTTCATAAACGACGAAAACTACGCCGCCATGGTCGCGCGGCACTACGCCGCCAAGGGCTACGGCGCAGCGCGGATACGCGAGGAGCTGCGCCGCCGCAGGCTTGGCCGCGAGCTGTGGGACGCCGCGCTGGACGCGGTCCCGGACAATTCCGACGCCGCGTACAGGCTCTTCGCCGCGAAGATGCGCGGCGCGTCCGGCCCCGACGCCGCGCGAAAGGCAAGCGCCGCGCTCATACGCCGCGGCTTCGGCTGGGACGAGGTCAGGGCCGCCATGGAACGCTATTTGGCAGAAACGGAGAACAACGAATGAAGGTCGCAATGATATCCCTCGGCTGCCCGAAAAACCAGGTCTCGGCCGAGCAGATGCTCCACCTCCTGCGCGAGGCGGGGCACGACATAACCACGGATTTGGACGAGGCCGAGGCCGTGGTGGTAAACACCTGCGCGTTCATAGAGGACGCGCGCCAGGAGGCCGTCAACACCCTGCTCGAGTGCGCCGAGTTCAAGAAGACCGGCTCCCTCAAGACCATCGTCGCCGCCGGCTGCCTCCCGCAGCTCTACGCCGGGGAGATACTCTCGGAGATGCCCGAGGTCGACGGCGTCGTTGGCGTCGGCTCCTGCGAGGACATAGCCGAGGCGCTCGAGCGCGCCGCCGCGGGCGGGAGGCCCGTCCTCATGGGCGACAACTCCGCCCCCGTCAGCGAGTGTCCGCGCATGATAAGCACCGGCCCCGCCTGGGCCTATCTGCTCATTGCCGAGGGCTGCGACAACCGCTGCTCCTACTGCGTCATCCCGCGCATACGCGGCCGCTTCCGCTCCCGCGCGCCGGAGAAGATACTCGCCGAGGCCGAGAAGCTCGCCTCCTACGGCTACCGCGAGATTATCCTCGTCGCGCAGGACCTCACCCGCTACGGGAAGGACATCCCCGGCTGGGACCTCGCGCGGCTGCTCCGCGAGCTGTGCAAAATTGACGGCATCGACTGGATACGCCTCCACTACCTCTACCCCCACGAGCTCACGGACGAGCTCATTGACGTCATAGCCGGTGAGCCGAAGATAGTGAAGTACCTCGACATACCGATACAGCACATCAACGACCGCATACTCAAGCTCATGAACCGGCGCGACACCGGCGATGAGATACGCGCGCTCTTCAAAAAGCTGCGCGGGCGCATACCCGGGCTCGTACTGCGCACGAGCCTCATCTCCGGCCTGCCCGGCGAGGGCGAGGCGGAGTTCGAGGAGCTCTGCGAGTTCCTGCGCGAGGCTAGGATAGAGCGCGCCGGCGTCTTCCCCTTCTCCCCCGAGGAGGGCACGCCCGCCGCCGCCATGGAGCACGCCGACGCCGAGACCGCCCGCCGCCGCGCGGAAAAGATTCAGGAGCTCCAGGCCGGCATCATGGACGAGTGGGAGTCCTCCCTCGCGGGCAGGACCGTCTCCGCCATCTGCGACGGCTACGACGCCGAGACCGGCGAGCCCGTGGGCCGCGCCTACTTCGACTCCCCCGGCATAGACGGGGCCGTGGTCTTCGAGGGGGACGTCTCCCCCGGCGACATCGTGGATATAACCGTAATTTCCGCCGAGGACGGCGTATTGAGAGGCAGGACAGAATGAAACTCACCACCGCAAGCAAGATAACCGTAGTACGCATACTGCTCATCCCCGTCGTGCTCGTGCTCATGTACCTGGACTTCGCCGGGCATATGTACTGGGCGCTGGCCGTCTTCATCATCGCCTCGCTCTCGGACTTCGCCGACGGCTACATAGCCCGCCACTACAACCAGGTCAGCAACTTCGGCAAGTTCATGGACCCGCTGGCGGACAAGCTGCTCGTCATCTCCGTCATGCTGGTCTTCCTCGACTGGGGCTATATGCCCGCCTGGGCCGCCATAATCGTCGTGGCGCGCGAGCTCGCCGTCACGGGCCTGCGCCTCGTCGCCGTCGAGGGCGGCAAGGTCATAGCCGCCGCCTGGTCCGGCAAGATAAAGACCGCCTCGACCATGGTCGGCTTCTGCATCATGATGCTGCCCGTGCCCGAGGCCGTCACCGCCGCCTGCTGGATAGTCGTCGTGCTGACTACGGTGTACTCCGGCGTCGAGTACTTTATCAAAAATTCGGAAGTTTTCCGTTGAGGGGAATTTTGTCGATTTAGGTCGAACCTTGTCAAAACGAAAGGCATACGTTCGCCTGGTGTCAATTTTGGGGTAATTATGTAAATAAAATCTCCCTTTGGGAATCCAATTAGTTGTTGCAATATAATCCACCTTATGCTAAATTATATGTAGCCCATACGGAAAAGCTGCGTAATACATAGATTGCAGTCCGCAAATGTATTTTTATCGGAGGTTGGATTATGGTAACCAAGGCAAACGTAATCATCGCCGACCCCTCTCAGGAGAGGGCCCAAGCACTTTCGGAAGCATTTTCCAAGGCTAAAGGCTTCGGCTCCGCCGTCCCGGCCACGGACGGCGAGACCGCGCTGAAGCTCGTCCTGGAGACGCGCCCGCAGGTGCTCGTAAGCAACACGGTCCTGCCCAAGCTGGACGGCCTGACGCTCATCCAACGAACGCGCGAGGAGCTGCCGGAGTGCCTCATCATCGCGACGTCGGAGTTCCTCGGCGACAGGATTTTCAGTCAGCTGGGCGACCTTGGGGCCGACGATGTTTTCGCCATACCGTACCTGGAGAGCGGCGTCGTCCGCTACGTGAGCAGGACCCTGTTCACGCCGAGCAGCGAGCCCATCCCGTGCAGCGAGCCCATCCCGTGCGGCGAGCCCGCCGCGCGCGGCGAGCAGCCCCAGCGCAGCGAGCCGGCCCAGCGCAGCGAGCCGGCCCAGCACGAAGAGCCGCAGCCCGATCTCGAGGAGATGGTCACCGAGATTATCCACGACATCGGCGTGCCGGCCCACATCAAGGGCTACAAGTACCTGCGCGAGGCCATCATACTCGCGATTGAGGACGAGGAAATCATGAGCGCCGTGACGAAGGTGCTCTATCCCACGGTGGCCAAGACCTTCTCCACGACCTCCTCCCGCGTCGAGCGCGCGATTCGCCACGCGATAGAGGTGGCCTGGGACCGCGGCGACATAGAGACGCTGCAGAGCTTTTTCGGCTACACCGTCAGCAACCTGAAGGGCAAGCCCACCAACAGCGAGTTCATCGCCATGATAGCGGATTCCCTGCGCCTCAAGCTTAAGAAGAACCGCAGGGAGCGGAAATAACGCGAAAGCGCAAATACGCCGCCCGGATATGCTCCGGGCGGCGTATTCTTTATCGTATTGCGCGGCCGCTCAGCCCTCCGCGGGCGAGGCGGCGGGATTTATCTCGAGCGTGAACTCGCCGCCGCTCTCTTTGAGCGTGACGGACTGCGTGCCGGAGCCGATTCCGAGCCCCTCGAGGGCGGAGACGAGCTCTGCGGAGTCCACCCCGGCGGCGCCGTTATCCGCGGCGCGCTCGCCGCGGCTGACGCTGCCGTCGGCGTCGACGGATATATCGCGCATCCAGACGGCGGTCTCGCCGTTCTCGTCCGGGTTGAGGCCCGTGAAGCGCGCGGTGAGCGTGAGCGAGACGAACTTGCCGCCCTCATAGCGGAGCTCCATGGCGCAGACCTCGGCGCGCCCGGCGCTCTCGCCGTCGGAGTATTCCATGCCGAGCGCGTCGGAGACGAGCGCGGCGGCGGAGCCGGTGTCGGAGGCCTCGAAGGGCTCGAAGCCCTCGATCTCGCGCGGGTCGGGCGAGCCGTGCGAGAGCGCGAAGAGGGCCGCGAAGCCGAGGCAGAGTATGACGAGGCAGATGACGGTGAGCGCGCCGGGGCGCTTTTCAAACCTCTGGCTGCCGGTGAGCAGGTGGATAATCAGCACCGCCACTGCGACGGCGGCTATTACAAGGGCGACGCGGAGCGCGCCCGGGAGCACGATAAGCGGCTGCATTTCAGTTTTTCCCTCCAGAGAAGCGATTATTTATTGTCCTTGTTTTCCCCGTTCTGTCCGCCCTTCGAGCGGAAGAACTCCTCGAAGTAGTCGCGCCTGGCCTTGTCGCCCGTGGGCGGGACGGGGCGCTGCGAGACCTTCGGCTGCGCGGGGCGCTCCGCGCCGTCGGGGGCGGCGCTCCGGCGTCCGACGCCGCTGAGGACGGTGGTCTTCTCGTCCTCCGCCGGATGGCGCACGCTGCGGCCACTGCCGGTTGTACGCAGCACGGTCGTGGGCTCCTCGGCCGGGGCCTTCGCGGCCGGGGGCGCGGCGGTAGACGCGGCCGGGCCGTGCGCGGCGGGCGCGGCCTCGGCGGCGCGCTCGCGGGCCTCGGCGAGCGAGCGGAGATGACGCTTGTGCAGCTTGCGGTAGCGCACGACGCTGTATATGTAGAGCGCCGCGGCCGCTATGAGCGCGGCGACAATCAGCTGCACCCACAGGTTGCCGAAGAAGCCGGCTATCTCCATCTTCATGAACTCCGTGCGCGCGAGGTTCACGGTGCCGCTCGTGACGAGGCTGCTCGTGCCGAGCGCCGCGCCGTCAAGGCTGACGGTTATCTCGCCCAGCACGGTGCCGGAGGCGATGGGGGCCGTGAGCGTCTCGCCGTCGCGCTCGCTGAAGATGACGACGCTGCGCTCTAGCTCGTCGGCGTCGAAGCCGACGTTGGGCAGCAGGGCCTCGATGGCCGCCTGCGGGCGGAGCATGGCCTGGCCGCCGTCCTCGGCGAGGTTCACGGTGACACCGGTGACAATCTCGGTCGTGCTCAGGACCTCCTGCATGCTGAAGTTGCTGAAGACCCAGTTGTAGAGCGTGCGGCTGTCGGAGAAGTTCGTATAGGCGGTGGAGCCGTCGGAATTGGCCTCAGCGCGGCCGCCCAGCACGACGCAGACGAGCTCGACGCCCTCGCGCTCGGCCATGGAGGCGAGGCAGAAACCGGCCTCGTTGGTGTGCCCGGTCTTGCCCGCGCGGGCGTACTCGTAGAAGTAGCCGGGATAGGCGCGCGTCTCGGGGTTGATGAGGCCGTTTGTGTTCGAGAGCGAGCGCTCCCCGCTCATGTTCGTGGCCGGCACGGTGTAGCGCGTGGTGGAGGCTATCTCGAGGAAGAGCTCGTGGGTCATGCACTCGCGCGTTATCAGCATGAGGTCGTAGGCCGTGGAGTAGTGGTCCTCGTCGTGGAGGCCGTGGGTATTCGCGAAGTGCGTGTCCTCGCAGCCGATGGCGGCGGCGCGCTCGTTCATCTCCGCGACGAAGCTCTCAATCGAGCCGGAGATGTGGACGGCGATGACGTTGCAGACCTCGTTGGCGGAGCTGAGCATGGCGCAGTACAGTAGGTCGCCGAGGCTCATCGTCTCGCCCTCCTTCACCTCCTCCGTGGAGCCGTCGGGGCTCATGCCCTCGAGCGTCTCGGGCCCCGCCGTGACGGCGTCGCCGAGGGAGGCCTCGCCGCGCTCTATGGCCTCGACGGCCAGCAGCACGGTCATCTCCTTCGTGATGGAGGCGGGATAACGCCGCTCCGAGCCGCCCAGCTCATAGAGGACGCGGCCGCTGCCGGCCTCGGCGATAACGGCGGCCCCGCTCAGGAGCTCCGGCGCGGCCGGTTCGTCCGAGGCGTCGGCCAGGGCGGGCGTGAGGGCGGACAGGATGAGCGCGGACAGCAATATTATAGGTATGAGCTTAATTTTTTTCATATCCATCTCCGCTCAGTTGTGGTATCATAGTAGTACAGCCGGGAACAGCCGGGCTCGAAACCCGTCGAATAAAAGTACATACAAAACTAATTATACATTCCGCGGCCGGGAAAAGCAAGCCCCAACCCTTTCCTCGCCGCGCCGGGAAGGAGGGGCGGCGGCATGATGACCTTCGGACACAGGCTGCGCCTGGTGCGCGATTTCCTCACGGTTTCGCGCGCGGAGGCGCTCATACTCGCGCTCGCGGCCCTGACCGCGGCGGCGCTGCTCCTGCGCCCGTCCCCCGCCCCCGGCGTGACGGCGGAGACGGGCTCATCGGCCGCGAGGCCGGAGTATCTCGCCTCGAGCGGGCTCATCGACCTCAACTCCGCCGGCGTCGAGGCGCTGGAGCTCCTGCCCGGCATAGGCCCCGTGCGCGCGGCGGACATCGCCGCCTACCGCGAGGAATACGGCGGCTTCCGGAGCGTGTGGGAGCTGTACGCGATAGAATCCATACCCGTCTCGGTGCTCGACGGCATCATCGACTACGTCTGCGTGGAGGACAGCTATGAAGATACTGGTAGTTGACGACGAAAAGCTGCTCGTGAAGGGCATAAAGTTCAACCTCGAGAACGAGGGCTACACGGTCGAGGCCTGCTACGACGGCCTCACCGCCGTGCAGATGGCCGCGCAGGGCGGCTACGACCTCATTATCCTCGACCTCATGATGCCGGGCCTCGACGGGCTGGAGGCCTGCCAGCGCATACGCGAGAGCTCGACCGTGCCCATAATCATGCTCACCGCGCGCAGCGAGGACGCGGACAAGCTCCTGGGCTTCGAGTCCGGCGCGGACGACTATATCACGAAGCCCTTCAACATCCTCGAGCTCAAGGCCCGCATCCGCGCGCTGCTGCGCCGGGCGGGCATAACCGCTTCGCAGCCGGGCTCGCAGAGCGCGCACATCCTCGAGCACGGCGGCGTCACGCTCGACACGGAGAAGCGCTCTGCGCGCAAGCACGGCGCCGCCGTCGACCTCACGGCGCGCGAATTCGACCTCGCGGAGCTCTTCTGGCGCTCGCCGGGGCGCGTATTCAGCCGCGACAGCCTCCTCGACCTCGTCTGGGGCTTCGACTACCAGGGCGACGCGCGCACGGTCGACGTGCACATCCGCCGCCTGCGTGAGAAGCTCGAGGACGACCCCGCCGCGCCCAGGCTCATCATCACCAAGTGGGGCGTCGGCTACTATCTCGCCGAGTGAGGGGCCCGGGCGAAAAAGTGCGCCGGAAGCTGACGCAGAGCGTGCAGTTCAAGCTCGCGCTGGCCTTCTTCGCGCTCATAACGGCGCTCCTAATCCTGCTCAACACCTATCCCATCGCGGCCTCGAGGGACATAGTCTTCTCGGAGAAGGAGAGCTCGCTCCTGGAGCAGGCCGGCGTCGTCGCCGCCTCGCTCGCCGGGCTCGACACCCTCAGCGGCGACGGCGCGGGCCAGGTCGTGGAGCTCCTCGGCCTCAGCGGCTTCGAGCGCGTGGTCGTCACCGACGCCGCGGCGAGGATAATCTACGATACGGCCAGCCCCTCCGCCGAGGGGCGCTACGCCCTCTTCGCGGAGATAATCCGCGCGCTGGGCGGGGAGCGGGTGTTCTTCTCGGCCTATTCCGGCGACGCCTTCGTCTCCCACGCCGCCCTGCCCGTGACGAGGGACGGGGCCGTCGTGGGCGCGGTGTACCTCTGCGAGCTCGACACGGAGCAGGCGGAGATAATCCTCGCCTTCCGCGACCGCATGAGCGGGATGTCGCTCATCGTCTTCGCGCTCGCCTGCGCCGTCACATTTATCTTCACCCGCCGCTTCACCGAGCGCATAAAGCGCCTGGGCGACGCGGTGCGCACGGTGCGCGAGGGCGACTACGCGCACAGGATAACGCCCGAGGGCAGCGACGAGCTCACGGAGCTCTCGCGGGACTTCAACTCCATGACCGAGACGCTCGAGAAAACCGAGGAGCAGCGCCGCCGCTTCGTATCCGACGCCTCGCACGAGCTCAAGACGCCGCTCGCCGCGATACGCCTGCTGGCCGACTCCATCACGGAGACGGAGGACATAGACCCCGGCACGGTGCGCGAGTTCGTGCAGGACATATCCAGCGAGGCCGAAAGGCTCCAGCGCACGACGGACAAGCTCCTGAACCTCTCCCGCCGCGACGACGGCGCGAGGGGCGAGTGCGTCGCCGTCGACGTGGGCGAGCAGGCCGCCGGCACGCTGCGCCTGCTCGCGCCGCTCGCGGACAAGACCGGCGTCACGCTCCGCTGCGAGGCCGATGACGGCTGCGTCGTCAGCGCGCCGGAGGAGGACGTCTACCAGATTATCTTCAACCTCGCGGAGAACGCGGTAAAATACAACGTGCGCGGCGGCGACGTGCTCGTCTCCGTGCGCCGCGAGGGCGATAAGGTCGCGCTCACGGTCGAGGACACGGGCATAGGCATACCGGAGAAGGATCTCCCGAACATCTTCTCGCGCTTCTACCGCGTGGACAAGGCCCGCTCGCGCGAGCGCGGCGGCAGCGGCCTCGGCCTCTCGATAGTCCACGACGCCGTCGCCGCCCTGGGCGGGGACATATCCGTCGGCGCGCGCGAGGGCGGGGGCACCCGCTTCACGGTCGTGTTCCCCGCGCGGAAGGAGGCTGATGGGACGTGAAAAAGCTGCTCTGCGCCGCTCTGGCGCTCATTATGCTCGCCCTCTCCGCCTGCGCTTCCGGGGGCGAGGTCACGGTCTGGCGGGCCGTGCGCACGCCGTATCTCACCGGCGGCAGCGCCGTGAAGGCCGAGGAGGCCCCGGCGGACGCCGGCCTCTCGGAGATTGAGGCCGCCGTCCGGGCCTTCAACAGCCCCTGCATAGACTCCGAGCTCGCCCATCCCTTCCCGGGCGGCGTCGAAATCATAGGCTGGGAGCTCGCGAACGCCTCGCTGCGGCTCTATGTCCCGGCTGAATACGCCGCGCTCACCGGCGCGGAGCGCACGGTCGCCGACTGCTGCGCCGTGCTCACCTTCACCGCGATAGAGGGCGTCGAATCCGTCAGCATCTGGTCGGGCGACGTCATGCTCTCCGCGCCCATGCGCGCCGGGGACTTCGCCGCGGCGGACGCATCCGGCTATTGACATACGCATCACTTTCACATACGGAGGTAGAAAAATGACTCAGCTCGACAGGGTCCGTGAGGCCGTCGCGCGTGCGAAGCTCGGCGCGCTGCTGCTCATGGACGACAAGAACATCTATTACGCCTGCGGCTTCATGCCCACCGATTCCGCCGCGCTCATCACGCCGGAGCGCGCCTGGCTCATAACCGACTCGCGCTACACCGAGGACGCCGCGCGCAGCTGCTACAGCGGCGTGGAAATCCTGCTCAACTCCAACGCGCAGCCCATGATGCAGACCCTGGCCCGCCTCTGCGCGGGGATTGAGGGCGACATCGGCGCGGAGGAGACGAAGCTCAGCCACCTCGCCTGGCTCAATCTCGAGCGCGCCATAGGCCGCGGGCTCATAGGCGCGGACGCCGTAATAAGCGGCCTGCGCGCGCGCAAGACCCGCGCCGAGCTCGAGACGCTCATCCATGCCCAGCGCATAGCCGAGGCCGCGCTCGAGGCTGTGCTGCCCATGATTAAGCCGGGCCTTACGGAGCGCGAGCTCGCCGCCGAGCTCACGTACCAGATGATGCGCCGCGGCTCGGAGCGCAACAGCTTCGACCCCATCGCCATCACCGGCGCGCACACGAGCATGCCCCACGGCGTCCCCGGCGAGGGCGTCATAAAAGCCGGCGACTTCGTCACCATGGACTTCGGCTGCGTCTATCACGGCTACTGCTCCGACATGACGCGCACCGTCGCCGTCGGCTCCGCCACCGACGAAATGCGGAACGTCTACGACACCGTCCTGCGCGCGCAGCTGGCCGGCATAGCCGCCGCGAAGCCCTCCGCCACCGGCGCGGAGGTGCACGCCGCCGGCGCTAAGGTGATAGCCGACGCCGGCTACGGCGAGTATTTCGGCCACGGCTTCGGCCACGGCGTCGGCCTCGACGTCCACGAGAGCCCCAACGCCAACCCGCGCAATGATAAGCCCCTCGGCGAGGGCGCGCTTATCTCCGCCGAGCCCGGCATATACATCCCCGGCAAATTCGGCGTGCGGATAGAGGACGTCATCTACCTCAGCGGCGGCGGGAACGAGAATATCACGAGGGCTCCGAAGGAGCTGATAATACTCTAAAACGCGCCTATGGAGAAGATAATCCTGCTCCACGGCTCCGGCCACGGCCCCGAGAGCTGGGAAAACACAGCCTCGCTCCTGCCCTCGGACTGGGAGACGCTCCGCCCGGGGCTCTCCGGCATCCTCGGCGGGCGGGAGGCGAGCTTCGAGAACCTGCGCGGCGCGTTCGCGAATTACTGCGCCGGGCTCGAGGGCCCGCTCCATCTCTGCGGCCTCTCGCTCGGCGGCATACTCGCGCTGGACTA
>DVKN01000234.1 GCA_018716005.1 Candidatus Scatomorpha stercoravium | reverse complement strand
CACTCGGCGCAGGGCTGCTGAGTGTCCTCGCCATGACGGCCTTCACCCTCTGGCTCTCCGCGCGCATGAGGAGCTCCGTCGCCGTGCTGGCTATAGCCCTCGCCGTCGCCATGGCTCCGACCTTCCTCATTGTGCTCATGCGCAACAGCGCCCTCGGCGACTGGCTCCGCCTGCTGCTCCCCAGCGG
The DNA here is from genome assembly GCA_018716005.1 of Candidatus Scatomorpha stercoravium. Lineage (GTDB taxonomy): Bacteria > Bacillota > Clostridia > Oscillospirales > Oscillospiraceae > Scatomorpha > Scatomorpha stercoravium. The sequence continues at coordinate 8,434 of DVKN01000234.1, read as the reverse complement.
CGGGCTCGGCCTCGGGACGGGAATGCTGGTCGATATCCAGGTAGGAAAGTTCCTCACCCTCGGCCCCCTCGCCGTCTGGACGCCCTTCGCCGCACTGGCCGCGCCGGTCATAGAGACGCCGCTCTTCGCCCTCCTCGCCCGCCGCGCGTATGTACGGCATGAGTGCGCGTGAGAGGCCGCGATATGGAGACGGCAGACGCAAACGCGTCTGCCGTCTTTTTCACGCCGTTTCGCGGCGGGCGAGCTGCATATAGTGCCGGTAGAGTATCCCGAAGCGGTGGATGTATTTGGGCTTCCAGGGCTTCTCTTTGCCGCAGAAATGGAGAATCGAGGTGTTCTGCATAACCCAGCCGAGGTCGTATTCCCCGGCGCTGCGCAGGAGATAGCTCGAGTAATACCGGGCGTCGTAGTTCCAGCGTACGTCCTCCACGGGCAGGATCCGTTCGCCGTACATGGCGTTGAGCACGTCCTGGTCCGGCAGGATAAGCCCCTTGCGATGCTCCCGGACATAGTTGAATATATCGGCGGGCACGATTTCGCGCCGGCCCGCGGCGAGGTCCATAAGCAGGACGCCGGAGTTGAAGTAGTCATGCTCCGTGCCGAGGCGCAGCTGGTTCACGCCGTTTGCAAGCTCGGAGACCGCCGTGTGCGACGCGGCGGCGAAAAGCCTGCCGTGCAAATCGGTCTCCCAGAGCTCGCGGATTGGGTTTATGACCAGAGTGTCCGGGTCGAGATAGATCGCGCGCTCATGCCGCTCGGGCAGCAGTTCGGGCGCGAGCAGGCGGTAGTACATCTCCTTGGGATACTGCTTCGTGACCGGCGCGCCTTCAAAGAGCGCGTCCTCCACGGGCAGCGGCGAAAAGCTCCAGCTATACGCCGAGCACTGGCGGGCCGTGCCCTCGAGCGCGGCGCCGGATATGCCGCTGTGGAGCAAAATGAGCTCGAATTTCTCGCCGGGGTTGTTCAGGGCGAGCGAGGTGAGCAGCACCTGCAGCTGAGGGAGGTAGTTTTCGTCAAGCGTCGTCAAAAGTTTGATGGTATCCATGCCGTCAGCCCTTTCTGGACGGGGTATGTTATAGCCAAGTATAGCGCCGCGGCCACAAAAGGTCAAGGGCGGCGGAAACGGAAGGCCCGCCGCGCGTATATACGGCAAGAGGGCTGAAATTTGCTGTAAAAACTTGCAAGGCATATGCGGCGCGTCTGGGGTCAAACTAGCTGCGGGATGTGAAATCCCGAAATTCAGCAAAGGAGATGCGACTTTATGTCCAGCAAGTCCAGCAACAGTCTTGTTAACCCCAACGCCCGCGACGCCATGAACCGCTTCAAGATGGAGGCGGCCAGCCAGGTCGGCGTCAACCTCAAGCAGGGCTACAACGGCGACCTCACCAGCCGCCAGGCCGGCTCCGTCGGCGGCCAGATGGTCAAGAAGATGATCGAGGCCTACGAGAACGGGATGCAGTAAATCCCTGTTACGCGAAAGCCGCCCTTTTGGGGCGGCTTTTGTTTATTCGAGGGGCTTGCGGAGCAGGACGGTGCCGTGGAGGTCGCTCAGTGGCGTCGGGAGGATGCGGCGCGGGGCGCAGAACTCGCGGAGGGCCCTGGCGGGGCCGAGATACTGCGTGCCGCCGGCGTCGTGGACCAGTATCGCGCCGCCGGGGCTCAGCCTGTCCCAAAAGAGCGGGAGGGCCGCCGCGGTCGGGGCGTACAGGTCCGCGTCCACGCTGACGAAGGCGAAGCGCAGCCCCTCGCAGCCCCGGAAGGTGTCCGGGAACCAGCCCTTGTGGAACACCGCGAGCCCGGGATGCGGGAGCCGGCTCATGACGGCCTCCACGCCGGTAGCAGAAAAATCCCCGGCCTTCGCGCGGGAGAGGCCCTCGCTCCGCTCGACGGCCACGTCGGCCTCGGCGAAGCCCTCAAAGGTGTCAAATATATGCAGCCGCCGCTCGGGGAAGGCCGCGTTGATTACGGCGGCGAAGTCCCCCCTGTACGAGCCGAGCTCGGCGGCGTCGCCGGGGACGCCGAGGGCGTTTATCTGCTCGGAGAGCTGGCGCAGCGCGGCCGCGCGTGCGTCGAAGACCGCGAGGGGCGCGGCGGTGAATATCTCCCCCTCATAGCCGAGGGCGCGCAGCTGCCGCTCCATCTCCCCCGCCCTCCCGCTGTCGGTCACGCAGAGGCAAAAGGCGTCCGGCTTCATGGCGGCGGCCTCCCCCGGCGAGAGCACCGGGATGCCGTGGAGCAGGGAGCCGCGCTTATCCGCGCTGTTGTCCGCGAAGCAGACCGCCTCCCAGTCCGGGGCGATGAGCCTTGACACCATCGCGCCCACCTGGCCCGCTCCGAACAATGCGATAGTCTTCATATCCCCGCCTCCTTTTTATAACATGATAGCCCCCGGCGGCGGCGCTTGTCAAGCGCCTGTGAATGGCCGGCGGCGAAAAGGGCAAGACTATGGTCACTTCGATAAAAAGGGGACGAGCATTTGCAGGGCAAGGTAGAGATATGCGGTGTGAATACGGCGCGGCTGCCCGTGCTCGACGGAGCGGAAACCCGCGAGCTGCTGGAAAAGGCGCGCGCCGGGGACGCCTCCGCCCGCGAAAAGCTCATAGGCGGCAACCTTCGCCTCGTGCTCTCGGTCATACAGAAGTTCGCGAACCGCGGCGAGAACGCCGACGACCTATTCCAGGTAGGCTGCATCGGGCTCATAAAGGCCGTCGACAACTTCGACCTCAGCCAGGGCGTGCGCTTTTCGACCTACGGCGTGCCGATGATTGCCGGGGAAATACGCCGCTACCTGCGCGACAACAGCGCGCTGCGCGTTTCGCGCTCCACGCGCGACCTCGCCTACCGCGCGCTCACGGCGCGCGAGAAGCTGACGGCGGAATCCGGCCGCAGCCCGACGGTCGACGAGATTGCCGCGGCCCTCGGCGCGAAGCGCTCCGACGTGGTCTTCGCCCTCGACGCCATCGCCGACCCGGTCAGCCTCTCGGAGCCCGCGTATCAGGACTCGCAGGACTCCTCAAGCGTGCTCGAGCAGCTGCGCGACACGCGGGAGGACCCCGACGGCTGGCTCGAGAAGCTCGCGCTCGCGGACGCCTTCGCCGCCCTCGGCGAGAGGGAGCGGCGCATTCTCGCGCTGCGCTATTACGGCGGCAAGACGCAGACCGAGGTGGCGCGGGAGATTCACATCTCGCAGGCGCAGGTCTCGCGCCTCGAGAAGAACGCGCTCGAGAGCATACGCAAAAGCGTCTTCGCGCAGTAGACAAACCGCCCGCGGCTGTGGTAAAATCAGCCCAAAGGGGGGTAAGCAATGAATTACGATGAAGAAATCCGCCGACTGCGGAGCGAGATTGCCCGCGCGGGCCAGCTGAAGATACGGCTCGAGAGCCTTTACCGGCAGCGGAAGGAGCTCAGCGAACGCGAGGCGGAGCTCCGCTCCCGCCGCGTCGAGGAGCAGGACGACGTCGACCGGCTCGAGGGCCGCTCGCTGGCCAGGTACTTCTACACGCTGCTCGGCAGCCTGGACGAGAAGCTGGACGCCGAGAGGGCCGGGGCGCGCGCCGCCGCCGTCGAGCACGACGCCGTCCTTGCCGAGCTCGAGGACGTGAACGCCGCCGTCAGCGAGGCCGAGGGCGAGCTCGCGCGGCTCTCCGGCTGCGAGGAGCGCTACGACAAGGCTGTCTCAGCCAAGGCGGAATACTTAAAAAAGAGCGGCTCCCCTCTCGCTGACAGGCTGCGCGGCATAGAGAAGCGCGCCGCTTATAACGAACGTCAGACGCGGGAGACGGACGAGGCCATTCGCGCCGGCGAGGCCGCCTGCGCCGCCGCGGAGAGGGTCGTGAAGTCCCTCTCAAGCGCCTCCACCTGGAGCACCATCGATATATTTTCGGACAGCTTCCTCGCCGACGTGGTCAAGTACGGGCGCATCGACGACGCGCAGCGGGCCATGGAGCAGCTGCGCATAGCGCTGCGCCGCTTCGGCACGGAGCTCGCGGACGTCGGGGGCCGGCTCGAGACGGGCATGGGCGACCTCCTGACCTTCGCGGACATCTTCTTCGACAACATCTTCACGGACTTCGCCGTCAGCTCGCGCATAAACAGGGCGCTCTATGAAGCGCACGAGGTGGAAGAGCGCGTGCAGCGCAGCCTCTCGAGCCTTCACGCGCTGCGCGTCAGGCTCGAGACGGAGGCCGCGGAGCTCGAAAAAGAGTACGAGGGCCTCGTGACCTCCGCGCAGCCGGAGCTTGGGGCGCGCAGGCGCTGAGCCGCCGCGCTTAAAACGGAGGCGGCGATGGCGAATTATTACGAGACCGGCAGCTTCGACGTCTGCTATAACCTCGCGTACGAGGAATATCTGCTCGAGCGCGGGGACTCTGACGCGCTCATGCTCTGGCAGGACTCACCGTCGGTGGTCATCGGGCTGAACCAGAACGCGGCCGAGGAGGTCGACGCGCTCGAGGCGGCCCGCCGCGGCGTGACGGTCGTCCGCCGCCGGACGGGCGGCGGGGCGGTTTACCACGACCTCGGCAACCTCAACTACTCCTTCATCACCGAGGCCGGGGACGAGGCCGCGCTCAGCTTCGAGAGCTTTACTCGGCCGGTCTGCGAGGCGCTCGCCTCCCTCGGGGTACGCGCCGAGGCCTCGGGCCGCAATGACATAACCGTCGCCGGGCTCAAAGTCTCCGGCACGGCGCGCAGGCTCCATAAGGGCCGCGTCCTCCACCACGGCACGCTGCTCTTCCGCACGGACAGGGAGGCCATGGCGGCCCTGCTGCGGCCGGACAGCGGCAAATTCAGCGGAAAGGCAGCCAAATCCGTCCGCTCCCGCGTGGGGCAGCTCTGCGATTTCCTCCCGGAGGGGACCACGCTCGCGGAGTTCAAATCCGCGCTGCTGCGCTCCCTCATGCCGGGCGGGGCGGAGATAACGCCCCTCCCGGCCGAAGCGCTCGGGGATATCGCCCGCCGCGCGGAGCTGTACCGCAGCCGGGACTGGACCTGGACGCGCGCGCCCGACTTCGGCTTCAGGAATTCCCGCCGCTTCCCCGGCGGGGGCATCACCGTGTCGCTCGACGTCTCACACGGCGAGATACGCGCGGCGCATATCAGCGGGGACTTCATGGCCGCCGCGCCCTGCGGCGCGCTGATCTCCGCCCTCGAGCGCTGCCGCTATGAGCCCGAGGCCGTCAGGGCCGCCCTCTCCCCTCTCGAGCTCGGGGCCATGCTGGGCGGGATAAGCCTCGACGAGCTCATGGAGGTGCTCTTTGGCTGAGATTTCGCGCGACTTTTCGGTCAAAACAGACAAGTTATTCTCATGCGTTTTGTCTCAAGCGCCGAAAATTGAGATTTTATATCCGCGGCGCTTGTGCGGCGGCGCGGAATGACGTATAATTATCAAGCCGGGCGTGCCCAATGCGGCGCGCCCATTTTTTCGCTTTCGCGGGGTTTTGGAGGGAAAACCATGAAGGATATGCGCAAACTTGAGGAGATATGGGCCAAATTCGTCTACGAGGACGAGCTCGACCCGAGCGTGCAGCCCGCCGTGGCCGACGGCTGGCGCAGGTGCAAGGACGCTGGCGTCAACCCCATAGGCGGGCGGGGCCGCCGCGTGACGGACGAGGTCTTCGCGAGCATACGCGAGGCGAACGCCGAGCTCATAGACGCGGCGATGCCCATCATGCAGAGCGTCTTCGACATCGTGCGCCGCACGGGCTTCCTCATGGTGCTCACGGACGGCGCGGGCTATGTGCTTGAGACGATGGGCGACGAGCGCGTCCTCGCGAAGAGCGGCGACCTGCGCTTCGTCCCGGGCGCGCTGTGGGACAACGTGAGCGTCGGCACGAACGCTATAAGCGTGGCGCTCGACTCGAATACGGCCATACAGATGGCCGGGGCCGAGCACTACTGCCGCACCCATCACGCCTGGACCTGCTCCGCCGCGCCCATACACGGCGAGGGCGGCGAGATAATCGGCTGCCTCAATATGTCCGGCGACGCAGCGGACGTGCACGACCACACCCTGGCCGTCGTCCTTTCGGCCGCAATCGGGATAGAGGGCAAGCTCTCCATCTGGCGCAACGCGGAGCTCATGCGCAGCGCGCTCGAGGGCAGCGCGGACTCTATCGTCCTGCTCGGCGACGGCTTCCGGCCCGTGTGGTCGAACAGCGCCGCGCGCAAGCTGCTGGGCATGGACGGCGCGACGCTCTCGGCGCTCGACTTCCGAACCCTCCTGCCCGACGTGGACTGGGCCGCGCGCGGCTGGCTGCGTGGCGGGAGCTTCACCGACGACGTGAGGGTCAAGACGGCGGAGGGCGTCGTGCGCTGCTCGGCCGCCATCACGCACTCGCCCGCGCTCGGCTCCGGCACCATAAACGTGACGCTGAAGAAACAGAAGCACGTCCTCGCGACCGTAAACAAGCTCATAGGCAACCGCGCCGTGTACACCTTCGACGACATCATCACCGACGACCCGGGCATGAAGAAAACCGTCGCCCTCGCCGCGCGCTACGCCCATTACGACGGGAACATACTCATCGAGGGCGAGAGCGGCACGGGCAAGGAGCTGCTCGCCCAGGCCATACACAACGCCGGCAGCCGCGCGAACGGGCCCTTCGTCGCCGTGAACTGCGCCGCGCTGCACCGCGACCTCCTCGAGCAGGAGCTCTTCGGCTGCGAATCCGGCGCACTGCCGGGCGGGGCCTTCCAGGGCGGCGCGCCGGGCAAGTTCGAGCTTGCGCACGGCGGCACGCTCTTCCTCGACGAGATAAGCGAGCTGCCGATAGAATTCCAGAGCAAGCTCCTGCGCGCGGTCGAGACGCACAGCATCCTCCGCATAGGCGGCACGCAGGAGATAGCGCTCGACATACGCATCATCGCCTCGACAAACCGCCGCCTCGGCGCGCTCGCGGCCTCGGGCCGCTTCCGCGACGACCTCTTCTACCGCCTGAACGTGCTGCGCATAGAGATCCCTCCCCTGCGGCGGCGGCCCGGGGACATCCGGCTGTGCGCCGAGAGCGTCCTCAACCGCCTCAACGGCGCGGACCCCGCCCAGAGCAAGACCATGTCCGAGGAATTCCTCGCCGGGCTCCTCAACTACGGCTGGCCGGGCAACGTGCGCGAGCTCCAGAACGGCGTCGAGCGCGCGTTCTATTCGACCGCCGAGGGCGTCCTCTCGGCCCAGAGCCTCAGTTACGCCATCCCGGAGGCCGGCGGGGAGAGCGCCCCGGCCCGCTCCGACAGCGAGTCGGGCGAGATCCTCTCCGCCCTCACCCTCTGCGGCGGCGACGTCGAGCTGGCCGCCGAGCGCCTCGGCGTGAGCCGCGCCACGCTCTACCGCCATGTGAAGCGCCTCGGCATAGACGTAAAGGCCCTGCGTCACTCCGTCTCAAATCTCAAAAAGGGCTGAGATTGTCACACAGTATTCTCATGCCGTGAGAAGATTTCGTCAGAATCCCTCTCACGGCATTGTTATTTCCATGACAAATTGTGCAGCTGCGACAAGTATCCCCCTGGCTCTTTATGGTACACGCCGAAAATCTGAGAATTACAGCTTTCGACTTGAGAATTTGTTTCTCCGGGAGTATAATAATGGACGTAAAGGATCGCAGGAGGTGAGAAACTTGAAAAAATATATCGTCGAGTTCGGCATGGGGACTGACTTCCACGGCCAGGATGTGACCAAGGCGGCGAAGAAGGCCGCGAAGGACGCCATATCCCGCAGCTGCCTGTGCGGGCTCGAGCAGGTTTTGGGTTTGACCGACTTCAAGAATCAGGTTTTCATCCGCGCCACGGTGGCCGTGACGAGGCCGGATGAGGTAGACTGCGCAGCCGTGGCGGAGATTTTCCCCGTCGGCACGGTCGAGGTCATCGCCGTGCAGGGCGGACTGCGCTGCGACGGGCTGTGCATCCCCGCCTTCGGGGACTGCGACGAGAGCATCGAGGCGGCGGTCGCCGCCGTCGAGGTGTACGTTCGGGATTGAGCGGGAGACCGCTGAGATTATCACAAATGGAGGAGGTTAATATGGCAATCAGCAAAGAGCAGATGAAGGATATGTATGTGAAGATGCGTCGCATACGTGACTTCGAGAGCGCGGCGGCGAAGCTGTTCGCGGAGGGCAAGATACCCGGCTTTGTCCATCTCTACCTCGGTGAGGAGGCCATCGCCCCGGCGGTGTGCGAATGCCTGACGGACAACGACTTCATCACCAGCACGCACCGCGGCCACGGCCACATCATCGCGAAGGGCGGCGACCTGAACCTCATGATGGCCGAGCTCTTCGGCCGCGTGACGGGCAGGGCGTATGGCGGGCAGCGGCCTATGTGTTGCCCAATGCGGTACACATTACGGGGGATTATGCCGACTATGCCGTGGCGGTGGACAGTCTGGAGATGCTGACGGGGCTTGACTTTTTCTGCAGCCTGCCCGATTCGCTCGAGACGGCCG
>DVKN01000233.1 GCA_018716005.1 Candidatus Scatomorpha stercoravium | reverse complement strand
TTTCTCCCTCGCGCATAGTCCATGACGATCCGCTAATACTAAGCCCTGCATATAGAAACAAATGCAGGAGGTATTGCCATGAAAGCTACCGGCATTGTGCGCCGTATCGACGATTTGGGGCGGGTTGTCATCCCGAAGGAAATCCGCCGCACCATGCGTATCCGCGACGGCGACCCGTTGGAGATATTTACGGAGAAGGACGGGGAGGTTATCTTCAAAAAGTACTCGCCTATCGGGGAGATTTCGCAGTTCGCGGCGCAGATTTGCGAGTCGCTGCACCGGTCTACGGACGCGGTGGCGGCGGTCTGCGACAGGGACGCGGTTATCGCCGTGGCGGGCGGGGGGAAGCGCGAGCTCCTCGAGAAGCGCGTGAGCCCCGAGCTCGAGCAGCTGATGGAGTCGCGGCGGCCCTACCGCCATGACCCGGGCTCGCCCGCGCTCCCCATTGTCAGCGGCGAGGGGCCGTACTCCGTCGCCGTGGCCGCGCCGGTCGTGAGCGAGGGCGACCTCATGGGCTGCGTCATTTTCGCCGGCGGGAAGAACTCCCCCGCGCCCGGCGAAGTCGAGTACAAGCTCGCCGAGACCGTCGCCGGCTTCCTCGGGAAGCAGATGGAGGCATGAAAAATCCGCCCGTTCGCTCTGAACGGGCGGATTTCCGGTTTTATCAGGCGATAACGCCGCTCGCGGTGATGGTCTCGAGCTCGGTGCCGCCGTAGGTACCCTGGAAGTGCCAGGCGACCTCGACGCTCACGCCGGGATTGACGCCGCTTATGGTGACGCTGCCGAGGGGGTTCGTCCCCTGGCCGGGGCCATCATAGTTGATGTCCTGCGTGTCGAAGTAATAGGTCTGGCCGCCTACGGTGACCCAGCCGCCGTGCCAGGCGCCGTTGGCGCGCAGGGAATAGCTCTCCGCGCTGACGTTGACGCTGAGGGTCGTGCCGCTGAGCGTCCAGTCGGCGACTATATTGAGCGCCGTCCCGGTGTCCGAGCGCATGGTGCCGGAGGCGTTCGCCGCCGGGGTAGGCGTCGGGGTCGGGGTGGGAGTCGGAGTGGGCGTGGGCGTCGGGCTCGGGGCGGCGGGGGTCTCGCTCGGCGCGGCGCCGGGGCTCTCGGGCGCGATGCTGCCGCCGGGCTCGGTGACGTCCGTCACGGCCTCCGTCGCGGGCGGCGCGCTCTCGTCTCCGCCGTCGGACATCGAGCACGAGCGCAGCACGATGACGAGCGCGATAACTATTACAACGAGCATCAGCAGGGCGAAAACTATGCCCGCCGGGCTGCTCTTTTTGCGGTTGTTGCTGGCCATAAAAATCACCTCTTGCTTATCATACTTCAAAAGACGTTGCCTGTCCAGCCGAGGTTCCCACGATGGCGCGATAATTTTCCGCGTCCGTCGCCGTCTCGGTGTTGAACACGAGCACGCGGCTGTGTTCATTAAGCCCCGCCGTCTCGCGCAGCCCCGCGAGAGCTGGGCGGAGCATCGCCTCGCGCAGCAGGCCCATGCCCGCCGCGCCGGATTCCCCGGCGACGACGCCCCCGGCGGCGAGGGCGCGCATGGCCTCCGCGGCGCAGGCGTCCGGCAGCGCGGCGAAAATCCGCGCGCGGGAGAGGAGGGCGGCGAGGCCTATATCGCAGGGCTCCCCGCAGGCGAGGCCGGCCATGATGGTGCCGAGCGCGCCCGTCACTATGCGCCGCTCGCCCGCCGCGGCGGAGAGCATGAGGCAGGGCGCGGCCGCGGCCTCGCAGACGATGAAGCATATGTCCGCCCCCGGCCAGAGCTCCGCGAAGGCCGAGGCCATGGCCCCCGCGAAGGCCCCGACGCCCGCCTGGAGGATTATATGCGTCGGCGGCTCGGGCATTTCCTCGAAGACCTCGGCGGCGATCGCCGCGTAGCCGCGCATTATCTCATGCGGCAGCGCCTCATAATTATCCAGCGTCGTATCCTGTAAGAGCACGCCGCCGTTTTCATCCGCCAGGGCGCGGGCGCGGCGGACGCACTCGTCGTAGTTCGCGTCCTCCACCGTCACCGAGGCCCCCTCGGCGGCGATGGCCTCAAAGCGCTCGCGCGAGGCCCCGGCGGGCATCAGCACCACGGCGCGGCAGCCGAAGGCGCGGGCCATGTACGCCGCCGCGCGGCCGTGATTCCCATCCGTCGCGGTATAGAACACCGTCTTTTTGCCGGATTCCGCCGCCTTTTCCCAGCTCATGTCCCCGTCCCCGCAGAGGACGCGCGCCATCGCGTATCCCGCGCCCAGCAGCTTGAAGGCCCCGAGCGGCGCGCGCAGGCCCTCGTCCTTGAGATACGCCGCGCCGAGGCCGAGCTCCGCCGCCGCATCGTCGAGCCGCCGCAGCGGCGTCGGCGCGTAGAAGGGCGCGCCGCGCCAGAAGCGGGCCGCCGCGCGGGCGTCCTCCGCCGTCACGGGCGTATATTTCTCCGCCCTCTGGCGGTTTTCTATCCACTTTACCTCGCTCATGCGCCTCACCCCGCGTATGTGATGACCCGATTATACACGAAGCCGGAGGAAAAGGCCAGGCCCTTTCCTCCGGCTTTGGTATGCTTTGGCTTACGCGCCCGGGCCGTACAGGCCGCCCCCTCTCTCCGCGAGGGTCAGCGGCTTGACGCCCCGCTCCGCGAGCCAGGCGAGGGTGCGCGCGCTCTCCGCGGTGGGCGTGAAGCTGAGGTAAGCCGAGCTCCCCTTCAGCTCCAGGCTGGGGACGCTGATGTTTATCTCGCAGCTCATGGCCTCGGCCCGCCACTCCCAGGTGGGTACGGCATAGTGCGCGAGGCCGATATTCCCGTCGCGCATATCCGGGAGGATGCATTCGTTGTAGAGCTCCGCGGCCTCGCCGGCGCTCAGGCTGAGCGTTTCGCCCGCGTCGCCCGCGTCTCCGGCGGGCTCGCTGCGCCAGTACACATTGGCCGATTGCACCTCGGCCGGGCTCAGATAGTCGACGCCGCCGTTGCGCTTTAAGATAATGTCGGGCCGGTTCAGGAAGGCGTCGAGCTCCGCGATGAAGGCCGTATCGTTGGAACTGAGCGTGTACGTGCGTCTGAGGACGCTCCCGTCGCGCAGCTCGTAGTCGAGGTAGAAATACATAACGGTCTCGCCGCGCCCGCTGTCCTCGAGGCTCTCCACGCACTCGGCGTGCAGCTCCGTGACGAGGGCCGTGTCCGCGGGATTCGAGAACGTGAGGAACTCGCCCCCGTCGCTCAGCTCCACGCGGACGACGTCCGCGGAATCCGGCACGCGGCGCTCGAAGCCCGTCACGTCGAGCTCGCAGCCGAGGACGAAGGCCGCGCACAGGACGCTTACCGCGGCCCAGCCGATGAAGCCGCGCGGCCTGAATACGGCGAAGCTCTTTTCGAGCAGCATCTCGGCGGCGAACCAGCCGAGGAAGGCCCCGGCGGCCATGCAGAGCGAATATATCACGGCGTGGCCGAGGTCGTCGGCCCCGGCGAAGCCCAGGTCGTAGATGAGGTTGCCGACGAGGAAGGCCGCGAGGACGGCGGCGGCTGTCTTGAACACCGGCCGCAGCGGCGGCACGGCCACCACGTCGCCCGCCGTCTCCATGTCCCGCCGCAGGTAAAACGCGAGCGCGATGAGCAGCAGTACGATTCCCACGGCGGCGTAGATTATGAGCCAGTTCCAGCCGCCTATCCCGCAGACCCGCTCGCCGGAAGGGCCGGCAGGGTAGGAATAGTCGTAGTGCAGCCTGTCCATGAGCGAGACGAGCGGGGAGAAGATATCCGCCCAGTGCCCGACGCTGCCGTAGCCGAAGCCGAGGCTGAAATTCATCGGCACCATCACGGCTATCTCGCCGAGCGCCCAGGCCGCGACGTTCACCGCGGCGAAGAGCAGCGGCATCATCACGGCGTTCCCCGTCAGCAGCGCGCAGAAGGCCGCGATGCCGAAGAAGGCGATAACGAGCAGCGTCGAGCCCGCGAGGTACTGCCAGAGCGAGGACGGGTCGGCGAAGCCGCCCACAGACGCGAGGAGCAGCGAGAGCAGGAAGATAATCACGTTGACCGCGAGCAGCGGCAGCAGCCCCGCCGCGGCGCAGGAGGCGAACATCGCGCCCCGCCTCACGGGCAGCGCGGCGTAGAAGTTGGCGCTGCGCTCATTGTACAGGTGCGAGAACACGGCCATCGCCGCCGCGCAGGCCGCGAGCGGGCAGAGCCATATGCCGGTTGTGGTCACGGCGTCCACGGCGTAGTAGCTCACAGACCCCGGCTCCGGGAGCTGATGCGAGTTGTTCAGTATGCCGAGCGGCAGCGCGATGAACCAGACGAAGGCGTAGAGCGCCCAGACCGGCCAGAAGCGCTTCACGCTCTTCCGGAACACGCCGGAGTCAAAGCATGATTTCCCGGACCTCATGTCCCTCACCTCCCAGCTCGTAGATAAAGATTTCCTCGAGATTCAGCGGCACCGCGTCGAGGTATATGGGCCCCGCGGCGGCGACGCGCTCCGTTGCCGCCCCGGCGCTGCCGCGGACTATGAGCGTGCGCAGCCGGCCGGAGGCGCTCTCGTGTACGACGTCCAGCCCCTCGGGCAGCGCCGCGCCCTCGGGCAGGACCAGCTGCAGCTTGCAGATGTTCTCCTGCAAATCGGCGAGCCGCCTCTCGAGCAGCATTTTCCCGCCGTTTATGATGCCCACGCAGTCGCAGACGTCTTCGAGCTCGCGCAGGTTGTGCGAGGAGACGAGCACGGTCGTCCCGCGCTCGGCGACGTCGTCGAGCAGCAGCCGCCAGACCTGGCGGCGCATGACGGGGTCGAGCCCGTCCACCGGCTCGTCGAGCACCAGCACGTCCGGCCTCGCCGCGAGCGCCAGCCAGAAGGCTGCCTGCTTCTTCATGCCGCGCGAGAAGCGCCGTATCGGCTTGTCCCTCTCGAGCGGGAAGGCCTCCGCGAGCTTCTCGAAGCGCTCCGCGTCGAAGCGCGGGTACTCGCTCACGTAGAAGCGCATCATGTCGTCCACGCCCGCCTGCGGGAAGAAGAAGGGCTCGTCCGGTATCCAGGCCATGCGGCTCTTCACCGCCGGGTTCTCATATACCGGCTCGCTCGAGCAGAGGACGGCCCCCGCGTCCGGCCTCAGCACGCCGGTGACGCAGCGTATGGCCGTCGTCTTGCCCGCGCCGTTGGGGCCGACGAGGCCGTAGACCGAGCCCGCCGGGACCGCCATGGACAGCGCGTCGAGCGCCGCGTGCGGGCCGAAGCGCTTCGTAACCTCCATGAGTTCAATTTTCATCTGCCTTCGCCTCCTTTCCGTCCAGCCTCGATTTCAAGTCCGAGGCCGTCAATCCCAGATACATGAGCTCCTCCGCCGCGTCGTCGAATATGCGCAGCAGCTCCCTCGCCCTCTCGGAATCCGCGCCCGCGCGCGGCCTCGCGAAGCTGCCCTTGCCCGGCACGGAGACGATGTAGCCCTCGCGCTCGAGCTCGCGGTAGGCGCGCTGTATCGTGTTCGGGTTGATAACCAACCGCGCCGCCAGCTCGCGCACGCTCGGCAGCTTCTCGTCCGCCGGCAGGGCCCCCGAGACAATAAGCCGCCTGAGCGAATCCCTGACCTGCTCATATATCGGCCGCGAATCCCTGAAGTCAATCGTAATCATAGCCTCACCCCTTTCAACTGTACTAAGTGTTCTAGTACAGTTAGTATACACCTCGCCCCCCATCTTGTCAACCCCCAAATCCGCCCCGCCCGACGGTGGGGGGAGAAAAGCGCGATAAGCCTTCGTGGTATTCGAGCCTGCCGGTGCGACGTAAAAACGTCCGGGAATTCGAAAATTCCCGGACGCCGCCGCTATTCTCTTTTCATCGCCCCGCCGCCCCCCGCGTCTTCTGTGAGGCCGAGGATGTAGTCGGCGGAAACGCCGTACAGGGCGCAGAGCTTTATGAGGTGCCGGATTGGCAGCTCGTTCGCGCCGCGCTCGTATCGGGCGTACATCGTCTGCGAGGTGCCGAGCACCGAGGCGACGTAGGCCTGCGTGTAGTCCGAATCCTCGCGCAGGTCGCGCATCCTGCGGACATATGCCATAGTCTCCATGCACATCCCTCTGCGGATATTGGAGGTCGGCTGCGGCGAGGGCAAGGACGTGCTGCAATTCCTGACGGGCCGGGGCTATGAGCTGTGGGCGGCCGACATATTGGAGCGCGCCCTGCCCTGGGAGGACGTGAGCTTTGTCCGCGCCGACGCGGCGGAGCTGCCGTTCGAGGACGGCGAATTCGACCT
>DVKN01000232.1 GCA_018716005.1 Candidatus Scatomorpha stercoravium | reverse complement strand
GCTGCTGCTCGTCGCCGCGAGCGCGCTGCTCATGGCGCTCGTGCTCGCCTTCGCCGTGCCGCTGCTGCGGCTCCTCGGCGCCGAGGGCGAGGTGCTCGCGCCGGCCGTCGAATACACCCGCGCAATAGCCTCCGGCGCGTTCATGCAGGTGCTGGGGACGGGCCTCGTGCCCTTCATACGCAATCTCGGCGGCGCGGCCTTCGCGATGGTTACGATGTGCTCCGGCTTCATAACCAACGTCGTGCTGGACTTCCTCTTCGTCTGGGTATTCGGCTGGGGAATGGCCGGCGCGGCCTGGGCCACGGTGCTCGGGCAGGCCGTGACCGCCCTGCTCGCGGCGGGATATCTCACAGTGAAGCGCGTCGGCCTCGCAAGGCCCGGCGGCTTCGGGCCCATACTGAAGCTCAGCCTCGCGCCCTTCGGCCTCACCTTCTCGCCGCAGATAACGGCCATTTTCATGAACCGCGCGCTCATGGCCTACGGCGGCGACCGCGCCGTCGCGGTCTACAGCTGCATCGCCTACGTCATCTACATCGCCTACCTGCTCCTGCAGGGCGTCGGCGACGGCTCGCAGCCGCTCATAAGCCGCTATTTCGGCGAGGGCAGGCCGGATTCGCTCAAAAGGGCGCGCTCGCTCGCCTACATAAGCGCCGCGGTCGTGGCGGGACTGTGCGTTCTGGGCCTCTTCCTGCTGCGCGGGGGCGTGGGGGCGCTCTTCGGGGCCTCGGCGGAGACGAACGCCGACACGGCGGATATCCTGCCGCTCTTCCTCGTGCCGCTGCTGCCTCTGGCCTATGTGCGCGTCACCATCTCCTGGCTCTGTGCGACGGCGAGGGCGGGGCTATCCTATGTCCTGGTCTACGCGGAGCCCGTGCTGACGCTCTGCCTGCTCGCCTTCATGCCCGGGCTCATGGAGCTCGGCGTCTGGCTCGCCGTGCCCGCCGCGCAGATTATCACCTTCGCGGCCGCCGTCATCATAAAGCGCCGCCTCGGCTGAAACGCTCCGAGCGCCGTCCCCGGAGGGACGGCGCTCTCTTTATCAGCGCAGGGCCTCGTATATCGCGCGCTCCGTGAGGGCCGGGACGCGGCGGAGCTCCTGCGGCGTGTTGAATGGCGAGAGGCTCAGCCGGACGGTGCCGCTCTCGAGCGTACCGGCGCTCTCATGCGCGAGGGGCGCGCAGTGCAGACCTGCGCGCACGCAGACGCCGAGGCGGTCCAGGGCCTCGCCGAGCTCCTCGCAGCCGGCGCGCTCATGCCGCACGGACAGCACCCCGGCCTGCGCGGCCGCGTCAGCGGACACGAAAACCTCGAGGCCCGGTATCAGCGCGAGCTCACGGGCGAGGGCACGCAGCATGACCCTCTCGCGCCGCGCTATATTCCCCGGGCCGAGGCGGCGGACGAATTTCACGCCCTCCAGGAGCCCGGCTATGCCGGGGATGTTGTGAGTCCCGGCCTCGAGCCGGTCGGGGAGCGAGGCGGGCATATCCTGCTCGCGGCTCGCGGAGCCAGTGCCGCCCGCCATGATGGGCAGGGCCGGCGCGCCGCATATGAGGACGCCCGTGCCCTGCGGGCCGAGCAGGCCCTTGTGCCCCGGCATGGCGATGAAGGCCGCGCCCAGGCGGGACGCGTCTATGTCCATCGCCCCCGCGGCCTGCGAGGCGTCGAGCACAAATGGCACGCCCGCCTCCCGGCAGAGGCCGGCTATCTCATAGAAGGGCAGCTCGAAGCCGAATACGTTGGATACCGCAGTGCAGACGCAGCACTGCGCGCCGGGGAGCTTTTCCGCGAAGCCGGCGAGGGCGGCGTCCCGGTCGAAGAGCGGCGTGCGCACGGCGTCAATCTCCGCGCCGAGCATATGCAGCGGGCGGGTGACGGCGTTGTGCTCCCAGCCGGATATGACGGCGCGCCCGCCCGGGCTCACGAGGCTCCCAAGCGCGATATTGAGCGCGTGGGTGGCGTTCATGGTGAAGACAATGTTCTCGCTCCCGGCGACGCTGAAGAGCCCGGCGAGCGCCTCGCGGCATTCGTACGCCGTCTCCGCGGCCAGGCGCGCGGGCCTGTGCCCGCCTCGGCCCGGGCTCGCCATGCTGCGCGCCGCCGCGGCCATCGCCGCCGGGACGGCGCGCGGCTTCTGGAGCGTGGTGGCGGCGCTGTCGAGATATATCACCGCGCCACCTCCACGTAACGGCCGTCGGGCTCCGCGCGGTAGAGCTTGCCGTGGGGGACGCTGCCCTTCGCGAGGACGCCGAGGGCCGCGTTGAAGCGGCTGCCCGATACGGTTACGCAGTAGCCGCAGCCGTTCGCCGTGAGCTGCTGCGGCGCGCGGGCGAGCGTGGCCGTAATCCCGGCCCGCTCAAGCGTTGCGGCCGCCCGCTGCGCGTAGGTCAGCGAGCGGCACATGATTAGATAGCGCTGCATATATGAACCTCCACTATAGTGCAGGGCAGGGGCCCTTACGCCCATTCTATGCACCGCGCCGCCTCTGCTTACAGCGCGGGGCTCCCCCCGCACCAAAATCCCCGCCTTTCCCATCCTATCGCGCAAATGGCGGCAAAAACCGCCGCGCGGCGGATGCCATGCGGCGGTTAATGTTATTACCGGCTCAGTATATGAGCGCGACGGCGTGGGCGGCGATGCCGAGGCCCTCGCCCGTGAAGCCGAGCTTTTCCTCCGTGGTGGCCTTGACGCTCACCTGGGAGACGTCGAGCCCGGCGGCGCGGGCTATGTTCGCGCGCATCGCCTCTATGTGCGGCGCGAGCTTCGGCCTCTGGGCTATGACGGTGGCGTCGATGTTGGAGACCTCCCGGCCCGCGGCTCGCAGCGCACGCATGACCTCGGCGAGCAGACCGAGGCTGTCGGCCCCGGAGTAGCGCTCGTCGGTGTCCGGGAAGAGCTTGCCTATGTCGCCGAGCGCGGCCGCGCCGAGCAGGGCGTCCATTATGGCGTGGACGAGCACGTCGGCGTCCGAGTGGCCGAGGAGGCCGCGCTCATATGGGAGCTCCACCCCGCCGAGTATCAGCTTCCGCCCCTCGACGAGGCGGTGCACGTCGTAGCCGTGACCCACTCTGAACATCATGCCTCTCCCCTTTTCTCCAGTATCGCCTCGGCGGCGTATACGTCCGCGGGCGTGGTCAGCTTCAGGTTTTCCTCCGAGCCCTCGACGAGGAAGACCTCCGCGTCCAGCAGCATTACCGCGGCGCAGTCGTCCGTGAGCGAGAGGCGGAGCTTCACCGCCTCGTCCAGGGCGGCGCGTATGAGGTCGGCGCGGAAGACCTGCGGCGTCTGCATGAGGAAGAGCTCGTCGCGCTCGAGCGTCCTCAGCACGCGGCCGCCGCGAGCCTGGCGCACGGTGTCCTTCACATGGATGGCCGGCGCGGCCGCGCCGCGCTCCGCCGCCGCGCGCACGGCGCGGGAGATTATCTCCTCGGTCACGAGCGGGCGGGCGGCATCGTGTATGGCTATGAGCCCCGCCGCGGCCGAGCACTCGCGCACGCCCGCCCGGGACGAGGCCATGCGGGTGCCGCCGCCCGTGACGACGCATTTGAGCTTCGTCACGCCGGCCTCGCGGGCAATCGCCGCGACCTCGGGTATCTTCTCGCTGCGCGTGACGGCGACTATCTCGTCGCAGTACGCGCTCGCCTGGAAAACCCTCAGCGTGCGCTCGATAACCGTCATGCCGCCGAGCTCCATCGCGAGCTTGTCCTCGCCCATGCGGCTCGAGGAGCCGCCGGCGACTATGACCGCCGAGCAGAAGGGCCTGTCGGGGGCCTTTTTCGCTTTGTTGAACATTGAGCTGTACCTCTTGAGCTTGATAGCGCTATTATACATCAGCCCTCCGCCGGAGTAAAGCGAAAGCGCCCGCGCAAACGGGCGCAAAAAGAGGAACGGCACCGCCGTTCCCCCCCTGCTCTATGTTTCACTGGGCCATGGCGCTGTCCAGCCGGGCTTCCACTTCCTCATAGCTCGCGCTCTCGGAGAGGACTATCTCGGAGATGAGTATCTGCTTGGCCGAGTGGAGCATTTTGCGCTCGCCGGTGGAGAGGCCGCGCTCGCGGTCGCGCCGGGTAAGGCCCTTTATCACCGAGGCCACCTCGAGCAGGTCGCCGCTCTTTATGCGCAGCATATTCTCTCTGTAGCGCTTGTTCCAGTTGGAGGTCATCTCCACCTCCAGGGCCGGTATCGCGCCGATAATCTTCTCCGCCTCGTCCGGCTTCACAATGGGCCGCACACCGATGGCCTCGCAGGTCTCAACCGGCACCAGCACCAGCATATCGCCGGCCGGCAGCTTCAGGGCGTAGTAATCCCTGTCCTTACCGTTAATTCGTTTGGTCACGATTTCGTCGATGACCCCTGCGCCGTGCATGGGATGCGCAATCCGGTCGCCTACCCGGAATGTCATTTGAACCTCCGTTTCCCTAAAATGCGGCACTTTCATCTATACTATAAACAATTATACACCGGAAAACGCCTTTTAGCAAGGAAAAAGAGGTTAAAATTCGCGAAAAGTTAAAAAAACAGCGCCAAAATCAACTTTGGCGCTGCTTTCTGTTCAATTACTCGGCGTCGTCGTCGACGAAGTCGGGGATGTTGCCCTTGGCCTCGCCGGTCTCGGAGACCTCGTAGACGAGGGCGTCCTCCTCGGGGACGACGGGGCGGCGCTCACGCGGGGCGCGCTCGGTGCGCTCGGTGCGCTCACGGCGCTCGCGGCGCGGGGCCGGTTCGGGCTCGCTCAGGGCGCGGATGGAGAGGCTTATCTTCTGCTTCTCGTTGTCGATGGCGGTAATCTTCGCATCGACGATGTCGCCGACGTTCAGTACCTCATCGGGCTTGCCGATGCGGCGGTTCGCAATCTGGCTGATGTGGATAAGGCCGTCGACGCCGGGCATGACCTCGGCGAAGGCGCCGAAGGGCATGAGCTTCACGATGGTGACCTTGACGACGTCGCCCACGGAGCAGGTGCTGGTGAACTTCGCCCAGGGATTGTCCTCAGCCTTCTTGTAGCCGAGGGAGATGCGGCGCTTCTCGCGGTCGAAGCCAATCACGTAGACGTCGATCTCGTCGCCGACGGAGACGACCTCGGCGGGGTTCTTGATGCGGTTCCAGCTCAGCTCGCTGACGTGGACCATGCCGTCGATGCCGCCGATGTCGACGAAGGCGCCGTAGCTGGTGAGGCTCTTGACGGTGCCGTGATAGGTCTTGCCGACCTCGATCTCGCTCCAGACGGCCTCGGCCTTCTCGCGGCGCTCCTTCTGCTGCACGGCGCGGATGGAGCCGACGACGCGGCGGCGGCCGCGGTTGACCTCGGTAATCTTAAGACGCACGGTGGTCTTTACGAGCTGGGTCATCGGGGTGTCCTTCGGCAGGCCGCTCTGGCTGGCCGGGACGAAGACGCGCACGCCGTTGACGTTGACGACGACGCCGCCCTTGTTCTCCTCGGTGACGAGGCCCTCGACGATGGCGCCGTCGGCCTGGGCCTGCTCGATGACCTGCCAGGTCTTGGCGGCGTCAAGGCGCTTCTTGCTCAGCTGGGCGGTGCCCTCGACGTCGTTCACGCGGACCACGATGGCCTCGACCTGGTCGCCGA
>DVKN01000231.1 GCA_018716005.1 Candidatus Scatomorpha stercoravium | reverse complement strand
ATCCAAGCTGCGCTACCACAAGGTCATAATTATGGCCGATGCCGACGTCGACGGCAGCCACATACGCACGCTGCTGCTGACCTTCTTCTTCCGCTATATGCGCCCGCTGGTCGAGCACGGCTATGTCTACGCCGCCGTGCCGCCGCTCTACAAGCTCACCCGCGGCAAGCAGAGCCGCGTGGCCTACTCCGACGCCGAGCGCGACCAGGTCAGCGCCGAGATGCGCGCCGGCAACCCCAACGCGAAGATAGAGATAAGCCGCTTCAAGGGTCTCGGCGAGATGGACGCCCACGAGCTGTGGGACACCACCATGAACCCCGAGACCCGCACCCTCAAACGCATAGAACTCGACGACGCCGTCAAGGCCGATGAGATATTCACCATACTCATGGGCGAAAAGGTAGAGCCCAGAAAGGAGTTTATCGAGCAGAATGCGCGATACGTGGTGAACCTGGACGTGTGATGGGAAATATGGATCTGGCAAAGAGAAAAAGCCAAAGGCTCAGGAAATTCAGCTATTCGGAGACAGCGGCGTATTTTATTACGGTAATATGTTTTAAGAGAAAACATCTGCTGGGCCGGATAGATCCGACCTGTGCCGCCTTGCGGAAACCCGTAAGGGGCGGCGTCCCCGACGCCCCGCGGCCGGAAATTTCAAACTGTGCGGAAATAACGGTTGAACTCTCCGGAATCGGGAAAATTGTCGACGCAAAAATCCGCGAAATGGATGAAAAATTCCCCGGCGTCTCCATTGACCACTATATAATCATGCCGAACCACATACATCTGCTGTTGTCCGTTGACGAAACGGGCGGGGCGTCGAGGACGCCGCCCCTTACGGGCAATGCTGGAGCTAAAACTGTTCGATCTAACGAGACCATTCCGCGCTTTATATCATATTTGAAACGGAGCACAAACCGTGTAGCCGGCGCTGAAATATGGCACCGAGGCTACCATGACCATATAATCCGCGATTGCGCGGATTATATGGTGAGATACAAATACATCTCCGACAACCCCGCCAGGTGGGCGGAGGATGAGTATTACGTTTAATTCCCCACATTTAATAAAGGTGGTAACCCTATGGCCAAAGACTACAAACCCGAGGACATAATGTTCCCGGAGCAGCATATTGTCTCTTCGGAGATAGTGAGCGAGATGAAGTCGAGCTTTATCGACTACGCCATGAGCGTCATAGTCGCCCGCGCGCTGCCGGATGTGCGGGACGGGCTCAAGCCCGTGCACAGGCGCATACTCTACGCCATGTATGAGGACGGCCTGACCTCGGACAAGCCCTTCAAGAAATCGGCGACCTGCGTCGGCGACGTGCTGGGCCGCTATCACCCCCACGGCGACGCCTCGGTATACGACGCGCTCGTGCGCCTCGCGCAGGACTTCTCCATGCGCTACCCGCTTGTGGACGGCCACGGCAACTTCGGCTCCATCGACGGCGACCCCCCCGCCGCCTACCGATACACGGAGGCGAGGATGTCCCGCATCTCCGACGAGATGCTGCGCGACATAGAGAAGGACACGGTCGACTGGGACCCCAACTTCGACGAGAGCCGCCGCGAGCCCCGCGTGCTGCCGGCGCGCTTCCCCAACCTGCTCGTCAACGGCTCGAGCGGCATCGCCGTCGGCATGGCGACGAACATCCCGCCGCACAACCTCACCGAGGTCATAAACGCCTGCATCTGCGTGCTCGAGAACCCCGAGGCCACGCTCTCCGACCTCATGCAGCACGTCACCGGGCCCGACTTCCCCACCCGCGGCATCATCATGGGCCGCAGCGGCATCCGCGCCGCCTACGCCACCGGCAAGGGCAAGGTCATTATCCGCGCGCGCACCGAGATGGAGGAGTTCGGCCACGATCGCATACGCATTATCGTCACCGAGCTGCCCTACCAGGTCAACAAGAAGCAGCTCATCGAGAACATGGCCGAGCAGGTGCGCGAGAAGCGCCTCGAGGGCATATCCGGCCTGCGCGACGAGAGCGACCGCAACGGCATGCGCATAGTCATAGAGCTCAAGCGCGACGCGAACCCGCAGGTTGTACTCAACCGCCTCTTCGCCCAGACGCAGCTGCAAACGAGCTTTTCCATCAATATGCTCGCGCTTGTGGACAACCAGCGCGCGCCGAAGATACTGAACCTGCGGCACATCATAGACGAGTACCTCGCCTTCCAGGAGGAGCTCATCGTCCGCCGCACGAAGTTCGACCTCAAAAAGGCGCAGGAGAGGGCCCATCTCCTCGAGGGCCTGCTCATAGCCCAGGACAATATCGACGAGGTCATCAGGATAATCCGCGAGAGCTACGACGACGCGAAGGAGAACCTGATGAGCCGCTTCAATCTCGACGACGTCCAGGCCCAGGCCATACTGGATATGCGCCTCAAGGCGCTGCAGGGCCTCGACCGCGAGAAGCTGCAGAAGGAATACGACGAGCTCGAGGAGCGCATAGCCTATTACCTCTCCCTGCTCGCCGACCCCGAGAAGGTAAAGGGCGTCCTCAAGGTGGAGCTCGCCGCCCTGCGCGACAAATACGGCGACGAGCGCAAGACCGAGATTCAGGACCTCGAGGACGAGATAGACATAGAGGACCTCATAGAGGAGGAGAACTGCGTCTTCACCCTCACCCACACCGGCTATATTAAACGCCTGGCCGCGAGCGAATACCGCGCGCAGGGCCGCGGCGGCCGCGGCGTAAAGGGCATGGCCACGCGCGAGGAGGACTATGTGGAGACCGTGTTCACAGCCTCGACGCACGACAACATCCTCTTCTTCACCAGCCTCGGCCGCGTCTACCAGCGCAAGGGCTACCAGATCCCCGAGGCGGGCCGCGCCGCGAGGGGCACGAACATCGTCAACATCCTGCCCACGGAGAGCGGCGAGCGCGTCGTCTGCATGCTGCACGAGCGCGAGGGCGCGAAGTACCTCTTCATGTCCACCGCTAACGGCACGGTGAAGCGCATGAGCCTCGAGGCCATACGCAACATACGCAAGACCGGCATCCGCGCCATCAGCATAGACGAGGGCGACAGCCTCATCTCCGCCGTCCTCACCGACGGGCAGCGCAATATGCTCCTCGCCACCAGCGACGGCTACGCGATATGCTTCGACGAGAACGACGCGAGGCCCATGGGCCGCGACGCCGTCGGCGTAAGGGGCATCAAGCTGCGCGAGGGCGACAGGGTCGTTGCCGCCATCCCCGCCATAGACGGCGCGGAGGTGCTCTCTATCACCGCGAACGGCTACGGCAAGCGCACGCCGGTGAGCGAATACCTGCGCGGCGGCGGCGAGGCCGGCCCGCAGAAGCGCGGCGGCATGGGCCTCAAGAGCTACAACGTCACCGAAAAGACCGGCTGCGTCGCCGACGTCCGCGTAGTCAAGGGCGGTGAGGACGTGCTCATAGTCGCCGACGACGGCACGATAATCCGCACCGGCGTCTCCGGCATATCCACCCTGGGCCGCGCCACGCAGGGCGTGCGCATTATGCGCCCCAACGAGGGAGCCAAGGTCATCTCCGCCGCCCTCACCGACCCCGAGGAGGACGAGGACGGGCTCGCCGCGGAGGGCGAAGTTATCAACAATGAAGACGAGAATGTTGATAATTCCACCGCCGCCGCGGACACGGAGGGCGAATGAAGGCAGTCACCATCTACACCGACGGGGCCTGCTCGGGCAACCCGGGCCCCGGCGGCTGGGCGGCGATACTGAGGTATAACGGCCATGAAAAGGAGCTCTCCGGCGGCGAGGCGAGCACGACGAACAACCGCATGGAGCTCTCCGGCGTTATCGCGGCCCTATCCGCGCTCAACGAGCGCTGCGCCGTCACGCTGTATACCGACTCGCAGTATATAGAGCGCGCCATAAACGAGCGCTGGCTCGACTCATGGAAGAAGCGCGGCTGGCGGCGCAAGGACGGGCCGGTAAAGAACCTGGAGCTCTGGCAGGAGCTCGACCGGCTGCTCGCGGAGCACTCCGTCACGGTGCGCTGGGTAAAGGGCCACGCCGACAACGAATTCAACAACCGCTGCGACGCGCTCGCGGTGCGGCGGAGGGACGAGTACGCCCACGGAGGATAAAGTTGAAAAAGGAGCGAAAACGCAGCGATTTCGGCGAATTCTTCGCCTTCTTTAAGCCGCACAGGCGGCTCTTCCTCATGGATATGGCCTGCGCCACGCTGGCCTCGGTCATAGACCTGGCCTTCCCCTACGTCTCGCGCATGAGCATGACGAAGCTGCTGCCCGAGCGGCTGTTTACGACATTTTTCGCCGTAATGGCGATAATGGTGGCGGCCTATGTGCTCAAGGGCGTGTGCTATTACTTCATAACCGTGCTCGGGCACCGCATGGGCGTCTACGTCGAGGCGGATATGCGACGCGCGGCCTTCAACCACATACAGAAGCTCAGCTTCAGCTTCTTCGACCGCAACCGCACGGGCGCGCTGATGAGCCGTATCACGAGCGACCTCTTCGAGATAACGGAGCTCGCGCACCACGGGCCGGAGGATATACTCATCTCCTGCCTCACGATTATCGGCGCGCTGGCCGTCATGTTCACGATAGAGTGGCGGCTCGCGCTGGTGCTGGCCGTGACGCTGCCCATACTGATAGCCTTTACGCTCTCGCGGCGCGTGAGGATGAAGAAGGCCAACATCGAGGTAAAGCGCAAGACGGCGGAGATAAACTCGGCCATAGAGAGCGGCATATCCGGCATACGCACGGCGAAGGCCTTCGCCAACGAGAAGGCCGAGGACGACAAGTTCGTCGCCGCGAACGAGCGCTACAAGGCCGCGAGGCGCGAGTACTTCAACGCCATGGGCGGCTTCATGAGCGGCATGGAGTTCACGACGAGCATCATGCAGGTGCTGGTCATAGCCGCCGGCGGCGCGTTCATAATGCGCGGCGACATGGACTACGTCGACCTCATGACCTTCTCGCTCTACGTCTCCACCTTCGTCACGCCGGTGAGGAAGCTCGCCGCGTTCTCGGAGACGTATATGCAGGGCACGGCGGGCTTCTCTCGCTTCCTCGAGCTCATGCGCACGGAGCCGGAGATTAAGGACGCGCCGGACGCGCGCGAGCTCGGAGCCGTCCGGGGCGAGGTCGAGTACAGGGGCGTCGGCTTCCGCTACGGGACGGACAAGCCCTGGGTGCTCAAGGACATAAACCTCACCGTCGCCCCCGGCGAAAAGCTGGCCGTCGTCGGCCCCTCGGGCGGCGGCAAGACGACACTCTGCCAGCTGCTCGAGCGCTTCTACGACGTCACGGAGGGCGCCGTGCTCGTGGACGGGCAGGACGTCAGGGGCGTCACGCAGGAGTCTCTGCACCGCTGCATAGGCATAATCCAGCAGGACGTCTTCATCTTCGCCGGCACGATACGCGACAACATACGCTACGGCCGCCCGGACGCCACGGACGCCGAGATAACCGCCGCCGCCGTGCGCGCGGAGATCCACCAGGACATCATGGCCATGCCCGAGGGCTACGACACCTTCGTCGGCGAGCGGGGCGTAATGCTCTCCGGCGGGCAGAAGCAGAGACTGAGCATTGCCAGGGTGTTCCTTAAGAATCCGCCGATTCTGGTCATGGATGAGGCGACAAGCGCGCTGGACTCCGTCACGGAGCAGCGCATACAGCAGAGCCTCGATTCCCTCGCCGTCGGCCGCACGAGCGTCATAATAGCCCACCGCCTGAGCACGATACGCGGCGCCGACCGCGTCGCCGTCATAGAGGACGAGCGCATAGTCGAGCT
>DVKN01000230.1 GCA_018716005.1 Candidatus Scatomorpha stercoravium | reverse complement strand
GTCCCGGCGAGAGGGAGGGTGAGGACACCCTCCCCTACATCGGGTGACGCGCGTTTCAGCAACCATCCATCGCCACCTCATGTGGCGACCCGCGGGGCGTCGAGGACGCCGCCCCCTACGGTTGGGTGCGTAACGGGCGTTGCGGGAACCATATAACGCAGCTCGAAGCGGCGGCGGAATGGCGCACCGGGGACGGTGCGCCCTACGGGGGTGGGCGGTAGATCCACGGAAGGGAGGGCGGGGACGCCCTCCCCTACAGGCGTCCCGCAACGTTGAACAAGCCGCCCGGTACGTCACCAGGCGGCTGTGCTTTATTCAATTACTTGCCTACCTTCGGGAGCTTATTAAAGCTCGCCTGGAGTTCTTCGTCGGTGGGGATATAGTCGCCCATCTGGCCGTCGTTGAATTTCTGGTAGGCGTAGAGGTCGAAGTAGCCGGTGCCGGTGAGGCCGAAGAGGATGGTCTTCTCTTCGCCGGTCTCCTTGCACTTGAGGGCCTCGTCTATGGCGACGCGGATGGCGTGGCTGCTCTCGGGGGCGGGGAGGATGCCCTCGACCCGGGCGAAGTACTCGGCCGCCTCGAA
Organism: Candidatus Scatomorpha stercoravium; assembly: GCA_018716005.1. Classification (GTDB taxonomy): domain Bacteria; phylum Bacillota; class Clostridia; order Oscillospirales; family Oscillospiraceae; genus Scatomorpha; species Scatomorpha stercoravium. The sequence goes on along the minus strand of DVKN01000230.1, from coordinate 2,582 downwards.
GACCTTCGTCTGCTCGACGCTGCGGGCCTCCATGAGCCCCTCGTGGTAGAGCTCGCTGAGGACGGGGCTCATGCCGTGGTAGCGCAGGCCGCCGGCGTGGTTGGCGGAGGGGATGAAGCCGCTGCCGAGGGTGTACATCTTCGCGAGGGGGCAGACCTTGCCGGTGTCGCAGAAGTCGTAGGCGTAGACGCCGCGCGTCAGGCTCGGGCAGCTGGCCGGCTCGACGGCGATGAACTCATAGTCCCGCTCGCCGCGGAGCTTCTCGCCCATGAAGGGGCTTATGAGCCCGCCGAGGTTCGAGCCTCCGCCCGCGCAGCCGATTATCATGTCGGGCACGACGCCGTACTTGTCGAGCGCAATCTTCGTCTCCATGCCTATGACGCTCTGGTGCAGCAGCACCTGGTTGAGGACGCTGCCGAGGACGTAGCGGTAGCCCTCGTTCGTCGTCGCGGCCTCGACGGCCTCGCTTATCGCGCAGCCGAGGGAGCCGGTGGTGTCCGGGTTCTCGGCGAGAATCTTCCGGCCGACCTCGGTGGTCGGGCTCGGGCTCGGCGTCACGCTCGCGCCGTAGGTGCGCATGACCTCGCGGCGGAAGGGCTTCTGCTCGTAGGAGCACTTGACCATGTAGACCTTGCAGTCCAGGCCCAGGTAGCCGCAGGCCATGGCGAGGGCGGTGCCCCACTGGCCCGCGCCCGTCTCGGTGGTGACGCCGCGGAGGCCCTGGTTCTTCGCGTAATAGGCCTGGGCAATCGCGCTGTTGAGCTTGTGGGAGCCCGAGGTGTTGTTGCCCTCGAACTTGTAGTATATCTTCGCCGGGGTGCCGAGCTTCTCCTCGAGGCAGTAGGCGCGCACCAGCGGGCTCGGGCGGTACATCTTGTAGAAGTCGCGTATCTCCTGCGGAATCGGGATGTAGCGGGTCGTGTCGTCGAGCTCCTGCTTTACGAGCTCGTCGCAGAAGACATGGCCCAGATCCTCCGCCGTGCAGGGCTCGCCCGTCGCGGGATTCAGGAGCGGGGCGGGCTTGATGGGCATATCCGCGCGGACGTTGTACCACGCCTGCGGCATCTCGCTTTCTTCAAGATAGATTTTGTAGGGAATCTTGTTCTCGGTCATGATGACAACCTCCGTTAATATATTTGAAACCCTTTTCGGGGATTCCAGCGCGTTTTGGCAACAAAAAAGCCCCAAAGACCTCTCGGTCCTTGGGACAGGAATTATCCTGCGGTGCCACCCAAATTGGCTTATCGCCCACTCAGCCCGCGCAGTCACGCGGCCGGCGCTTTAACGGGCGCCTCCCGGGAGTTAGCTTCGCTCCCCTCACGAGTCCATTCCCCGGGCCTTCCGCCGCGGCGCTCGCACCATAATGCGCCGCTCTCTGAGGTTTCCGAATCCGGGTACTCTTCTCGGTCGTCGGTTTAATGTGCATAGCATAGCACCTCGGAGGGGAATTTGTAAAGCCCGCATTTTGCACAAAACGCCGGCATATAATTTGTGCACCCTGCCGGGGCCTCAGCGGCGCAGGGCCATGCGGATATGGGCGAGGGAGAGCAGCATCCCGGGCGCGGCGAAAATTGACGCGCTCAGCGTGAAGGCGGCGGCGGTGCGCGGCAGGATGATATTGAGCGCGGCGAGGGCGGCTAGGCTTATCCAGCCCCAGCGCGTACAAAATCGCCTCACGCCGGGCTCGGGGGCGGCGACATAGCGGCAGACGAGCGCGCCCGACATCCAGCCCGCGGCGAAGTATGTGAGCGGGCCGAGGACATATATAGAGGCCGCGTTCCAGGCGGTGATAAACCCGGCGGCGTCCGGCCGGGAGAGGGCGGCGAGGAGCTTCAGCGTCAGGCGCTCGTCGGAGAGGGCGGCGCGCATGGCGAGCGAAAAGGCGAGCAGCGCGCACAGGAGCACGAGGAAGGCCCGGTCGGCCATGGCAAAGCGCGAGCGCTTAACCGCTCTCGGCGAGGGCTCCCCGGAGCGGGACTCGTCCAGCAGCCACTCGGGCTCCACGTCGAACTCCTCCGCGAGGCGCAGCAGCGCCTGGGAATCCGGCAGGCCCGCGCCGTTCTCCCAGCGGCTCACCGCCTGGCGCGTCACCCCCAGCGAGCGCGCAAGCTGCGCCTGCGAGAGCCCATACCTCCCGCGCAGATACGCCAGCTTCTCCGCAAAGGTCATAAAACCACCTCCCTTTCACCCACCAATATACCGCCCCCCGCAGCGTTTGTCAACGCAATACTTATTGCGCGGCGGGCTGTGCCCGCTGACAATGCGTTACGTACGTACGATATTAACGTAGGTTTTCTGCTCGGTAACGTAACCGGGCTGTTGTCCGGCGTATAGGGTGGATGCGCGGCGAGCCATGTAGGGCGCACCGTCCCCGGTGCGCCATTCCGCTGCCGCTTGGGACTGCGTTATATGGTTCCCGCAACGTCCGTCACGCGCCCAACCGTAGGGGGCGGCGTCCTCGACGCCCCTTCCGTTGCCGCATGAGGTGGCGATGGATGGTTGCGGAAACGTGCGTCACCCGATGTAGGGGAGGGTGTCCCCGCCCTCCCTCTCGCCGCCGCTTGCGGCCACGTATATATCAA